>JAAYHZ010000158.1 GCA_012744235.1 Clostridiaceae bacterium | reverse complement strand
TCTTATCATAAGGGTGAACTCTCTCTTTTTATTTCCGAATGTATATTGACGCTATCCTAACTCTTTTCGCGGTTGAATTCTTCGGTAATAATTGTTATCATCAAAATTAGGGGTTAAGTTGGTAATCGTAAAAAAAAGATTGAACGCTACAAAAAATGTACAAAATGTAGTGTGAATTGTGTTGACTTGGCACAATATATAGTATAAAATGGGCATACATCACATATATAGTAATGGAGGAGCATATGATTACGGTAGTAAAAAGAGACGGATCACCGGCAGCATTCGACATCAAAAGAATTTCCGAAGCGATGAAAAAGGCCTTTATAGCCACGGGTACGGCGTGGAGTGACGACGTATTGGAGTTGTTGGCGCTAAGGGTAACGGCAGAGTTTCAAGATTACGTATTTGATAACAAAATCCACGTAGAAGATATACAAAACTGCGTAGAAAGCGTATTGCAGCAAGCGGGTTTTGCTCGCGTAGCGAAAGCCTATATCTTGTATAGAAAGCAAAGAGAGAAAATCCGCAACGTTGAAAATACGGTCATTGATTATAAAAAGCTTGTAGACAGCTATGTCAAAGAGGAAGACTGGAGAGTGAAAGAAAACTCCACCGTCAATTATTCCATCGGAGGCTTGATTTTACACAATTCGGGCGCCATTACCGCCAACTACTGGCTGTCAGAAGTATACGACGAGGAGATTGCACAAGCCCACAAGCAAGCAAGAATCCACATTCACGACTTGTCCATGCTGTCAGGGTATTGTGCGGGTTGGTCCTTAAAGCAGTTAATTCAACAAGGCTTAGGCGGTGTACCGGGGAAGATCACCTCTGCTCCCGTTAAGCATTTGTCCACCTTATGCAACCAAATGGTAAATTTCTTGGGTATCATGCAAAACGAATGGGCCGGAGCCCAAGCTTTTTCCGGCTTTGATACCTATTTGGCTCCCTTTGTGAAAGTGGATAATCTTCCTTACAGGGAAGTTAAGCAATGTATTCAAAGCTTCGTTTTTGGAGTCAATACACCGAGCCGTTGGGGATCGCAGGCTCCTTTTACGAACATCACCTTGGACTGGACCGTCCCCGAGGATTTGAAAAACGAAAAAGTATATATCGGCGGAAAACAAATCGATTTGACGTACGGCGAATGCCAGCGTGAAATGGATATTATTAATAAAGCGTTTATCGAAGTTATGGTAGAGGGGGATGCCCACGGAAGAGGATTCCAATATCCCATTCCTACATATTCCATTACCAAAGACTTCGACTGGTCGGAAACGGAAAACAACAGGCTGTTGTTTGAAATGACAAGCAAATACGGGACACCGTACTTCTCGAATTATGTGAACAGCGATATGAAGCCTAGCGATATCCGCAGCATGTGCTGCAGGCTGAGGTTGGATTTAAGAGAATTGCGTAAAAAGACCGGAGGTTATTTCGGTTCGGGGGAAAGCACCGGCTCCATAGGTGTCGTTACCATCAACTTGCCTCGTATCGCATACGAAAGCGGAAACGAAGAGCAATTCTACAGCGCATTAGACCGTACCATGGATATCGCGGCACGCTCCTTGGATATAAAGAGGAAGGTCATATCCAAGCTTTTGGAAAAAGACCTGTATCCCTATACCAAGGTTTATCTCGGAACCTTTGACAATCATTTTTCAACCATCGGTTTGATCGGTATGAATGAAGCCTGCTTGAACGCATCGTGGATCCGCGAAACCATCGATAAACCCAATGCGAGAAAATTCGCTCTGGAAGTGCTGCAACATATGAAAGAACGTCTGTTAAAATACCAGAACGAATACGGTGCGCTGTTTAACTTGGAAGCCACACCGGCGGAATCCACCACGTACCGCTTGGCGAAACACGACCGTGAAATCTATCCGGATATTATCTGCGCGGGCAAAAAAGGCGATACGCCTTACTACACCAACAGCACCCATCTGCCGGTAGGATATACGGATGACGTGTTCGAAGCCCTTGATTTGCAGGACGAGTTCCAAATTCAATATACCAGCGGAACCGTGTTCCATGTATTCCTAGGAGAGAAGGTATCCGACTGGCGTACCACCATGAATTTGGTTAAGAAAATATCCGACAATTACAGATTGCCGTATTATACGCTTTCGCCTACTTATGCCATCTGTCAAAATTGCGGATATATAGCAGGAGAAGTGTACACTTGTCCTACCTGCGGAAAGGAAACGGAGGTTTACAGCAGAATCACCGGTTATTATCGTCCGTTGAAGAATTGGAACGACGGAAAGGTACAAGAATTTGAACACCGCCTGGAATACGACTATAAAAAATCTTTAGGAGTAAAAGATAAAGATACAAAGGCTGCCGAGCAAAAGAAAGAAACCGGTGAAATTCGCGGACAAGCCCAAGTCTATTTGTTTACGACACCCACTTGTCCTCAATGCCCGACGGCAAAAAGCATTCTGAAAGGCATTGAAGGGATCCAAGAAGTCAACGCTCGGGAACGGCAGGACTTAACGGAGAAATACCGGATTATGTCCGTTCCTACGGTAGTGGTGGTAAACGGTGAGAATGTGAAAAAATACATCGGATCGGAACAAATCAGAGAGTTTGCGGACAGCGTCAAAAAAGTAGCCGTTCTGCGATAGGATTCATAAAGGGAGATAAGGCTTTTGCCCGATCTCCCTTTTTTCATGCCAAAGTGTATTTGTCAATTATCAAAGATTGGATTACGGTCGAAGGAATTCTTTCTTTTCCAATATCTTTTTTAAAAATTGACCGGTATAGGATTCTTCTACGTTAGCCACCTCTTCGGGGGAACCTTCGGCTACGATATATCCCCCTTCGTCTCCGCCTTCGGGTCCCAAATCGATAATGTAGTCACAGGTTTTAATGACATCCAGATTATGCTCGATAACCAATACGGTGTTTCCGCCGTCGGTCAGCTGCTGCAGAATATTGATCAAGCGGTGGATATCGTGAATGTGAAGTCCCGTCGTAGGCTCGTCCAAAATGTACAAGGTTTTACCTGTCGCGATTTTGGAAAGCTCGGTGGCCAGCTTGATTCTTTGGGCTTCTCCTCCCGATAACGTTGTAGAGGATTGACCCAACCGAATGTATCCGAGTCCGACGTCCATGAGGGTTTTCAGCTTGTTTTGTATACGGGACTGATTCTCGAAAAATTCATAGGCGTCTTCGACGGTCATGTTTAATACGTCGTAGATGTTCTTTCCCTTATACTTCACTTCCAGCGTTTCGCGATTGTATCTTTTGCCTTTACATACCTCGCAGGGGACGTAAACATCGGCGAGAAAATGCATCTCGATTTTGACAATGCCGTCTCCCTTGCAGGCTTCACATCGTCCTCCGGAAACATTGAAGCTGAATCGTCCCTTGCTGTATCCCCGTACCTTGGCTTCCACCGTCTGTGCGAACAGGTCGCGAATAAGGTCGAAAACCCCCGTATAGGTGGCGGGGTTGGATCGAGGTGTACGCCCGATGGGAGATTGGTCGATATTGATCACCTTGTCAAGATAACCTATACCTTTGATCATGTCGTGTTTCCCGGCCTTTAGCTTGGCTCCGTTCAGCAAGGTAGCAAGGCTTTGGTATATGATTTTGTTTACCAAGGTGCTTTTTCCGGATCCGGAAACTCCCGTTACACAGGTAAAAAGACCGATGGGAATTTTGACGTTCAGATTTTTCAAGTTGTTCTCCGAAGCATTGATCACTTCCAAGTATTTACCGTTGGGAGTTCTGCGCTTTTCCGGTATCTCGATTTTTCTTTTTCCGCTTAAATACTGTCCCGTGTAGGATTCCTCGCACTGCTTTATAACCTCAATCGGGCCTTCGCAAACGATACGTCCTCCGTGTTCTCCGGCGCCCGGACCGATATCAATGATATGATCCGCATAATACATGGTTTCCTCGTCGTGCTCCACTACGATAAGGGTATTACCCAAATCTCTCAAATGAATAAGGGTATCCAAAAGCTTTTTGTTGTCTCTTTGATGCAAACCGATGCTGGGTTCGTCGAGAATATAAAGAACACCTACCAGTCCGGAGCCTACCTGCGTAGCCAGCCGAATACGCTGGGACTCGCCGCCGGATAAGGTGCCGGCAGGACGAGACAGCGTCAGATAATTCAAGCCTACGTTAATGAGAAATTGCAGGCGCGCCTTTATTTCCTTTACGATCTGCCTTGATATGATTTCTTCTCGGGAGGAAAGCTTAAGGTTGTTAAAAAAGTCCATAGCTTCGCTGATGGATTTTGAGGATACTTCCATAATATTCAGCCCGTTAACGGTTACCGCCAAGCTTTCTTTCTTCAAACGCTTTCCTTGGCATGCGGGACATGCGTCGTTACTCATAAAGCTTTCGTAATATTGCTTCATTCCGTCCGAGCCGGTTTCCTTGTATCTTCTCTCCATACTGCGGATGACGCCTTCAAAGTTGATGTGATAGGAACCGCTGCCGTAATCCTTGTCGTATTCCACTTTAATTTTTTCATCGCCGGAGCCATACAGCAGTATGCGAACGATTTCCTCCGGTAAGTCCTTCACGGGCGTATCCAAATCGAAGTGATAATGCTTGCTCAGGCCGTCAAGATACATACGGGCATAGGAATTGTCGTTGGCGAAATTCCAACCGCCTACGTTAATGGCTCCTTCTCGCAAAGTCAAGTTTTTATCGGGAATCACCAAATCCGGGTCGATGGTCAGCAGCGTTCCTAATCCGGAGCATACGGGACATGCACCGTAAGGGTTATTAAAGGAAAAGGAACGGGGAGTCAATTCCTCGATGCTGATACCGCAATCCGGACAGGAAAGGTTTTTGTTAAAAATTCGGTCTTCTCCGCCGATGACGTTCACCATCAAAAGCCCGCCGCTTAAATTCAACGCCGTTTCGATAGACTCGGTCAATCTTTTTTGTATGCCTTCCTTCGTAATGATACGGTCTACCACAACTTCAATGTCATGCTTTTTATTCCGATCCAAAACGATGGATTCGTTTACGTCTCTTATTTCACCGTCGACTCGAACGCGAACAAACCCGTTTTTAGCGATATCCGAAAAAAGCTGCCTGTAATCGCCTTTGCGGGAACGAACCACCGGTGCCAAAATCTGCAGCCTCGTTCCGTCAGGGTATTTCATGATTTCGTCTACCATTTGATCCACGGTTTGCTGTGCGATTACTTTTCCGCAATCCGGACAATGAGGAATACCGATGGAAGCGTAGAGCAACCGTAAGTAATCGAATATCTCCGTTACCGTTCCGACGGTGGAGCGCGGATTTCTGCCGGTTGATTTTTGGTCTATGGAGATGGAAGGCGATAAGCCGGAGATAAACTCCACGTCCGGTTTATCCATCTGCCCTAAGAACTGCCGTGCGTAAGCCGATAAAGATTCGATGTATATTCTTTGGCCTTCGGCATAAATGGTGTCAAAGGCAAGGGAGGACTTTCCCGAGCCGCTGACTCCCGTTATTACCACCAGCTTGTTTCGCGGGATTTTTACGTTTATGTTTTTCAGATTATGTTGTTTTGCCCCTTGTATGATAATATAGTCTTGCTGCATATATACTCCAATCTTTTTTCCTTGCTTTAAGGAAACGGCCGGAGATAAAAATCTCCATTGAATCTTTCATATTATAGCAGAAAGCTTCTGTCAAGTAAACATTGTTTCGAAAAAATCCGCTAAAAAACAGAACGATAGTTCGGGTGTTATGGCACCGAAATCAATAATTGATGCAAAACGGGCTTTTTTCAAGGGCTGCGAGTAAAAACAAGAAACACTGCGCAAAAGAAAAGACGTTAATTTCTCATTTTAAAAATGGAAAGAGTGTTCTGCTTTAAGGAAAAACGAACCCTTCCGGGGAACGGGAATTGATAAAAATCCCTTTATTTATGTTATAATGATAATAACGGAATAAATCAAAAGCACGTATAATCGGAATAATAATTGGAAAATATTTGGTTTTGGGTTATAGAACGACCGGGTAAGGCAAGAATATTAAAACAAGATAAAGGAGTTGTTGGAATTGATCCAAGGTGTTTATATCATGCCTCATCCGCCTTTAATGGTTCCCGGCATCGGAGATGCCGCCCTTATAACCGACACCATCAAAGCGGCCCGGGAAGCAGCGGATGAAATTGCAAAATTAAAACCGGACACCGTCATCGTTATATCTCCCCATGCAATCGTCTACCGAGATTTCATTTACATCAACCGACAACCGAAGCTGAGCGGATCTTTCTCGAACTTCGGCAGAAGAGACATCCGAATGACTTTTGAAAGCGACACGGATTTGGCGGATGAAATCATAAGTGAGGGAGAAAAAGAAGGTTTGCCCATTGGAGCGATGCCGAAGCATTCTTTCTTCGATGAAGACTTAGACCATGGTACCCTGGTTCCTTTGTATTTTATTAAAGAAGCGTATACGAGCTTTAAATTAACGGTAGTCCCTATCGCAGGCTTTGCTTACTCCGACCTTTATCGCACGGGAACGCTGCTTCAAAGAGCGGCTCGAAATTTGAACCTCAATGTGACGGTAATCGCCAGTGCCGACCTGTCGCACAAATTGACAGCCGACGGACCTTACGGCTTTGCCAAGGAAGGTCCCCTGTTTGATGCGAAAGTAAAAAAATGCGTGGAAAGCAACGATATTCGAGGTCTTATGACCATGGATGAAAGCTTCGTTCATAAGGCCGCCATGTGCGGGCTTCCGTCTATTGTTATGGGCTACGGAAGCTTGGACGGTTATGAGCTTGAATCAAAGGTGTTTTCTTACGAGGGACCCTACGGGGTCGGCTATATGGTCGCAAGAATCATGCCAAAAGGAGGAAAAGCATGACGAAACAAGACCCTTATGTTATGCTTGCGAAAGAAACGCTGGAGTTGTATGTAAGGACCGGAAAAAGACCGGATATTCATGATTATGACTTGCCAAAGGAAATGACGGATAAGAAAGCCGGTGTCTTCGTTTCCATAAAAACGAAGAACGGACAGCTGAGGGGATGCATCGGAACGATTTATCCTTATGCGAAGAATATTGCGGAGGAGATCGTAAACAATGCCATCAGTGCAGGGACAAGGGATCCTCGGTTTTATCCCGTTAGGGAAGAGGAATTGTCCGATCTGGTTTATTCCGTGGATGTGCTGATGGAGCCGGAAAAAATCGAATCCCTTAACGAATTGGATGTAAAAAAATACGGCGTAATCGTAAGAAAAG
>JAAYHZ010000157.1 GCA_012744235.1 Clostridiaceae bacterium | reverse complement strand
GTTCAAGAGGGAACTTTGACAAAAAACCCCGTGATAAATTGCAAAGAATCCGGTTCCACCTTACGCTTTGCCATTCCCTTGGCGCTTGCCGTAGCCGGCGAAGCGACATTTACGGGGGAGGGCCGTTTGGGGGAAAGGCCTTTGAACGTTTACAAGGATTTGCTTGAGAAACAGGGTATTTTATGGGAAGCGGATGTTAAAGGACTGCCTTTACACGTTAAAGGCGAATTGATGCCGGGTATTTATTCGGTTCCGGGCGATATCAGCTCTCAATTTATTACGGGGCTGTTGCTGGCGCTTCCTTTGCTTAAAGGGGATTCGGTGCTTACGATTGAAGGCGTACTTGAATCGGCGCCTTACGTGGACATAACCGTCGACGTGTTAAAAAAATACGGTGTCCGCATCACGGAAGAGGAACCGTACCGAATTTACCGAATTCCGGGAGGCCAAACCTTCGGGAACGTGAACGCCATGGTGGAGGGGGACTGGTCCCAAGCCGCTTTTTATATATTGAGCGGATTATTCGGAAACGGCGTATTGCTAAAAGGATTGGATAAAGATTCATACCAGGGGGATAAAAGGATCGTTTTCTTTTTACGTTCCATGGGAGGAGATATCCGATGGACGGATGAAGGACTAATGGCGTACCCTTCGGAATTAAAAGGTGTCGACATGGATATTTCCCATTGCCCGGATTTGGCTCCGGTGTTGGCGCTGGCTTGTTCTGTAGCAAAAGGATGCAGCCGCATATCGGGAGCAAAAAGGCTTCGGATTAAAGAATCCGACCGCATCGAATCCGTGGGAAACACATTGAAGGCTTTAGGTGCGAAGATAGAATGCTTGGACGACGGATTTTTCATTGAGGGATCCGAAGCTTTAAACGGCGGCAAGGTCTTTTCGTATAAAGATCACCGAATTGCCATGATGGCGGCCGTTGCCGCTTGCGTATCCGAAGAGCCGATTGTGCTGGAAGGAGCGGAAGCCGTTAAAAAATCGTATCCGAACTTTTGGGAGGATTACAAAATGCTTGGAGGGATCGTAGAATGAGCAGCCAATGGGGTCAAAAATTGAAAATATTTTTATTCGGGGAATCCCACGGAGACGGAATCGGCGTGGTGATGGACGGTGTTCCGCCCGGCATCAAGCTGGATATGTCTTTTATACGAAGGGAAATGGAAAGGCGGTCCCCGGGAAGGCACCGATGGTCCACGCAACGTAAGGAAGCGGATGCTCCCGTTATCCTAAGCGGAGTGTACAACGAGCATACCACGGGTACTCCCTTATGCGCCGTTATATACAACAAAGACCAAAGATCCCAAGATTACAAAAAGCTTGACCGGATACCGCGGCCCGGCCATGCCGATTACACCGGTTCTATTCGTTATAAGGGGTTTAACGATCCGAGAGGAGGAGGCCACTTCTCGGGGCGATTGACGGCGCCTTTGGTTTTCGCGGGGGCCGTAGCCCAGCAAATCTTGCATAAAGAAGGTATATACGTAGGCGCCCATATTAACAGAATCGAACAGGTAACGGACCGGGAGATTGACAAGACGAACATTTCCGTGGAAATGATTCAAAATTTAAAAGCGAAGGATTTTCCCGTTATGGATGATGAAGCGGGAGAGCAAATGAAGGATAGAATTTTGAACGCCTTCAACGGCTTGGACTCCGTAGGAGGGGAAATTACGACGTTTGCCGTAGGCGTTCCTGCGGGAATCGGAAGCCCAATTTTCGATGCTTTGGAAAGCAAGATTGCGTCCTTGGTCTTTTCCGTACCGGCGGTAAAAGGTCTTTCTTTCGGTACCGGATTCGATTTGGCTCTTATGAGAGGAAGCGAGGCGAATGATCCGTTCCGGATGGAAGGAGAAAAGGTTGTTACTTTGACCAACCATAACGGAGGCATTTTGGGAGGCATCTCCAACGGTATGCCCATTGTTTTTAAGGCCGTAATCAAGCCCACCGCATCCATTGCCTCCGTTCAAAAGACCGTCAATCTTTCCACAGGGGAAAACTGCGAGATTTCGATTCACGGAAGGCACGACCCTTGTATTGTGCCGCGAGGAGTACCGGTGATGGAAGCCTGTATGGCTTTGGCGCTTGCGGATGCGATTTTGTATGAAAGGTAAGGGATGATAAGTGAAAGTGGGGTATATGGGCGTTCCCGGTTCCTATACCGAGGAAGCGGCCGTCGGTTATTTCAAAAACGAATACGAATTAACGGGTTATCCGAGTTTTCACGATGTTGTCCATAGGTTGGAAACCAAGGAAATTCGTTACGGGATTCTGGCAATCGAGAACTCTTCCACCGGAAGCGTTCATCAAACCTTGGATTTAATACGAGAAAAAAACCTCTACATCACGGGAGAAGCCATACAAAAGGTGGAGCATTATTTAATGGCGGTTAAGGGGTCAAAGCTGTCCATGATCAAAAAGGTGATTTCCCATCCCCAAGGCTTGGAGCAGTGCGGCAGCTATATTCGTAAAAACGGCTGGGAAATCGGGACCCATGTCAACACCGCCGCTGCGGCAAAAGAAGCGGCTCAAAAAAACGATCCTTACACGGCGGTTATCGCATCGAAACGGGCGGCAAGCATTTACGGGTTGGAAATATTGGACGAAAAAATTCAAGACAACAATCATAACTACACGCGATTTGTGGTTTTGTCCGGCACAAAAGAAATCACGGAAGGAGCGGACAAAATCAGCTTGGTTTTTATCGTAAAAAACGTTCCCGGATCCTTGTATGCCGCCATTCAAGGCTTTGCCGAAAACGGAGTGAACTTGATAAAGCTGGAATCAAGGCCGATATGGGGCGAGCCTTGGCATTACTTTTTCTTCATGGACTTGGAAGGAAGCTTGGAGGACGAAAGAATTAAAAGAGCCCTTTCCTATTTGGAGATTCACTGCAAGTCCTATCGAATATTGGGAAACTACAAAAAAGCGTCTTTTTCCATGGAGGTAAAAAATGAATAACAAATACGGACTTATCGGGTATCCTTTAGGCCACAGCTACTCTCCTTGGATACACGATGCCATATTCCGGCTTACCGGTCGGAAAGGAGAATATTCCCTCATCGAGATTACGGAGGATCAAATCCCTTCCTTTTTTGAAAAGCTGCATCGAAGCGGTTTGGAGGGCTTGAACGTTACCATACCCTACAAGCAAAGGGTCATACCGTACATGGACGAAATGTCCTCCGAAGCCCAAAGGATCGGTGCCGTAAATACGATTTTGATAAAAGAGGACCGCTTGATCGGGTATAACACCGATTATATCGGATTTATGGAGCTTCTTTCTACCTTATGCGATGACTTATCCGGTAAAAAGGTGCTGATTCTAGGAGACGGCGGCTCCGCAAGAACGGTATATACCTGTATGTGCGATTTAAAGGTGTCCGTATGCTATATGGCGTCAAGGAAACCTAAGAAAAGCCGAATGCTTTTTAAGGAAGCATTCGTCATTTCCTATGAGGAGGTATACGATTTGTCGGACCTATATTTAACGGTGAATTGTACCCCGGTGGGCATGTACCCGAAGAAAGACGCATCACCTTTGGATTTGGATAGAATAAAGCCTTTTCCGTATTACGTCGATTTAATTTACAATCCTTCCGAGACCTTGCTGATGAAGCATGTGAACCGGACGGGAGGAAAAAGCGTAAACGGACTCTATATGCTGGTGTCTCAAGGCGTTGCCGCCCAGGAAATATGGACAAACCGGACAATTCCCAAGGATATAACGCAAAAAGTATTTCAAATAATGAAAGAGGAAAAGTCGCTATGAAAATATTGGTTTTAAACGGACCGAATTTAAACATGTTGGGTGTGCGAGAGCCGGATATTTACGGAAAAGAAAATTATGCTTCCTTGTGTAAAACGGTGGAGGACGAAGCGAAAAGATTAGGAATTCAGGTGGATATAAGGCAGAGCAACCATGAAGGTCAGCTGGTGGATTGGATCCAGGAGGCTTTCGGTGTTTTTGACGGAATCGTAATCAACCCCGCCGCCTATACCCACTACAGCATTGCCATCTTGGACGCCTTAAAGGCCGTGGGTTTGCCTGCCGTGGAGGTTCACATCAGCGACATCCATAAAAGGGAAGACTTCCGAAAACATTCCGTCACCGCACCCGCTTGCATCGGGCAGATCAGCGGCAAAGGAATATACGGATATGTTTTAGGCATTCGGATGTTGTATGACCATATTAACGGATAAAAAGGTGCCGGATTTCTTTTATCCGACACCTTCGCTTTATTCGGATATGGCAAACATTAAAGAACACTCCGCCACAAGCTCGCCGTCAACCGTAGCCCTACCATTCCCAATGCCTATGTTTCCCATAATATTTTCGATTTCGGTTTCAAGGATTAACAGGTCTCCGGGAACCACTTTGCGTACGAATTTGGCGTTTTTTATTCTGCCTAAGAAAGCAAGCTTTCCCTTCATCTCATCCATGGTCATCAGCGCCACCGCTCCGGTCTGGGCGAGGGCCTCTAAAATCAATACTCCGGGCATCACCTTTACGTCCTTGAAATGACCTGCAAAAAACCACTCGTTTCCGCTGACGGCTTTTCGAGCCGTTGCGGATTTTCCGACCTTCAGTTGGTCTACGCGATCAATCATTAAAAAAGGTTCTCGGTGAGGCAGTATTTCCTTTATCTGTTCAATTCCAAGCAACTTTATTCTCCCTTTCTAATCAAAAGCGTACTGTTGTGCCCCCCGAAGCCGAAGGAATTGGACAAAGCATATTCCGTGTTCATGGGACGAGCTTTGCCTTTGACGTAGTCCAAGTCGCATCCTTCTCCTTCCTTGATCAAGCCGATAGTAGGAGGAGCCATTCCGGCCTCCAGGGCCTTCACCGTTAGCAACGCTTCGACGGCACCTGCGGCACCCAGCATATGGGCCGTCATGGACTTGGTGGAGCTGACCAACAGCTTTTTGCTGTGCTCTCCGAAGCATTTTTTAATGGCATTGGTTTCGATAATGTCGTTTAAAGGAGTTCCGGTACCGTGAGCGTTGATGTAACCTATTTGTTCTTTATCAATGCCGGCTTCCAATATGGCCAACTCCATGGCTCTTGCCGCCCGGATTCCTTCAGGCATAGGGGCGGTTACGTGGTACGCATCGCATGTTTGACCGAAGCCGACAATTTCACCGTAAATTTTGGCGTTTCGTCTTTTAGCCGATTCTTCGCTTTCCAGCAACAAGAAAGCCGCTCCTTCTCCCATGACAAAGCCTTGTCGTTCTTCGTCAAAAGGAATGCATGCTCTTTTAGGATCCTTGCTTTCCGATAACGCCTGCATTTGATGAAAGCCTTGCACGGCCAAATCCGTTAATACCGCTTCGGATCCTCCCGCCAAAGCGGCATCCAATCGGCCGTCCTTTATGGCGTAGTAGGCGTGGCCAATGGCATCCGTACCGGAGGAGCATGCCGAAACGACGGCGAAACAAGGTCCTTGCAGCGAAAGCTTGATGGCGATATTCCCCGCAGCAATGTTGATGATGCTTTTGGGAATGAAGATAGCCGATACACCGATCGGACCTTGGCTCATCAGCAGGCGGTCTTGTTCGCATATGGTTTCCAAGCCCCCCATGCCGCTTCCCAATACGACACCTACACGGTTTTTATCCAAATCGCCGTCATGGATATCGGCGTCATTCCAAGCTTCAAAAGCCGCCGCGAGGGCAAATTGTGTGAATAAATCCAACCGTTTCGCTTCTCTTTTGCTGACGGGTAAAACCGATTCAAAGTCTTTTACTTCTCCTGCAGCGGTGATACCCGTTTTTTCGGTGTCAAATTTTGTCGCGACATCGATGCCGCAAACACCTTCTACAGCCGATTGAAATGCGGTACTTGCATTGTTACCGATAGGGCAAACGGTCCCTAGACCGGTAATCATAACTCGATGCTTCATAAGATTCATTCTCCTCAATTTCCAATAAAATCACACGCTTACTTCATGCGTTTATATAACCATGCCGCCGTCTACGACAATCACCTGTCCCGTTATTTACGAGGCGGCGTCACTGCACAAAAAAGCTACCACGCCGGCCACATCCGAAGGAGTGCCGAAGCGTTTCAAGGGGATACGGTCGAGCATATTCTTTTTAATGTCTTCGGGCAAAACATCGGTCATCGGCGTTTGGATGTATCCCGGAGCAACCGTATTAACGCAGATTCCTCTTCGAGCCGCTTCTTTTGCTACGGATTTACCGAACCCGATTATGGCGGCCTTGGATGCGGCGTAATTGGCTTGACCGATGTTACCGGTAATGCCTACAACCGACGATATGTTGATGATTCGACCTTGCCTTGCTTTCACTAAATGAGAAAGGGCTTCACGAGTGCAGTAAAAGCAGCTGTTCAGATTGGCTTTCATGACTTTTTCGAATTGTTCGTCTTCCATTCTCATTAAAAGTGCGTCGTCGGTGATTCCGGCATTGTTAATCAAGGCATATAATCCTCCTAGCTCAAAGACGCAGGATTCCACAACATTCTTGCAGTCATCGGATCCGGACAAGTCGCCTTTTAGCAAGGCGGCTCTTCTTCCTAAGCTTCCGATTTCGTTATATAGGCTTTTGGCTTGCTCTTCACCGCTTCTGTAGTGGATGCCGATATCAAAACCGGATTTGGCAAGGGTTAATGCGATTTCTCTTCCGATGCCTCCGGATGCGCCGGTAACCAATGCAACCTTTGTCAACTTTCCTCACTTCCTTTACCTTGAATGCGGGACAATTCCAAGAGCATCGCCGCATTCTTTTCGAACAAACGATGATCGAATAAATCTCTCACAATCTCCTCGGTGGTCTGTACGGAATCCAAAAGACAGGCGCATTGGCCGGACATGAAGGAACCGTTTTTTAAGTCCCCCTCTAAAACGGCTCTGCGAAGAGACCCTTCTCCTAATTTTTCGATCTGTTCGGCTCCGTTATCCTTATACTCCAGCTGTAGCATTCTTCTGCATAAGTCGTTACGAAGCAGGCGAACCGGATGCCCCGTGGATCGGCCGGTAACGCGGACATCCGTGTCTTTTGCGCCGATTATTTTTTTCTTGTAATTTTCATGGGCGTTACAGGATGCGGAGAGTATAAAGCGGGTGCCTACCTGTACGCCGGATGCCCCTAAGCAGAAGGCCGCCGCAACGGAATTGGCGTCCCATATACCGCCGGCTGCAACGACCGGCAGGGATACGGAACGTACGACATTGGGTACCAATACCATGGTTGTCATTTCTCCTATATGGCCTCCCGCCTCGCAGCCCTCGGCAATTACAAAATCGGCACCGGCTTTTTCCATCATGACCGCCAATCCGCTGCTGGCTACAACGGCGGCAACCGTAATTCCGGCTTTCTTCCACATCTCGATATAGTCTCTCGGATTTCCCGCACCGGTGATAACCACGGGAACTTTTTCGTTTGCCGCAAGCTCCGCCACTTCTTTTACATAAGGGCTCAAAAGCATGATGTTGACTCCGAAAGGACGGTCTGTCAATGTACGAATCTTATCGATTTGTTCTTTTACCCAAGAAGGAGGAGCGTTACCCGCTGCAATAACGCCCAAGCCTCCGGCATTGGAAACCGAAGCCGCCAAATCCGCATCGGCAATCCAAGCCATTCCCCCTTGGATCAGCGGATACTCGGTTTTCAAAAGATCTTTTAATTTGGATAACCGGTTAAGCATTTTTTGCTTCCTCTAAGTAAGAAACCAACTGTCCTACCGTTTCGATTTCTTCGAGTTTCTCGTTATCAATTTTTATACCGGTAGCCTTTTCCAGCTCAATCAGCATTTCTACCATGTCCAAGGAATCCATGGTAAAATCGTCGTTGAAGGAGCTGCCGTCCTTAATCTCTTCCCTCGATAAATCCAATTGATCCATTAAAATTTTCGCTACGATTTCCCTCATATTTTCTTTCATGATGAATACCTCCAAATTTTTATATATTTTTTATTCAAGCGTCCAGTCGATCACGACACCGCCCCATGTCAGTCCCGAACCGAAACCGATGAGAGCGATTCTGTCGCCCGGCGCAAGCCATCTTTGGGTATAGGCATCCCATAAAGCCAGCAAAATACTGGCTGAGGACGTGTTTGCAAATTTTGAAAGATTGATGAAAAATTGATCTTGTTTGAATCCCGTGATTCTGGCCACATATTCAATGATTCTTGAATTGGCTTGATGAGGAATGATTTTGGTAAAGGGTTTGTCTTTACACTTTTCTTTAAGAAGGGTTATGGTGTCGGCCAAAACCTCCGAAGCAAAGGTAAAAACCTCACGGCCCTTCATAACCAGCTTGGTATTTTGCTCGGAAGGATACCGGTACCAAGGCGTGTCGTCGTCTTTGTTTTTAATAGTCAACACGTTTTCCTCGTCGCTTTTTCCCATTAAAACAGGATAATGAATCGATCCCTCGGAAGACCGGCGTAAAACAATGGCTCCCGCTCCGTCTCCGAACAATACGCATGTCGACCGGTCCGCCCAATCGATATGTTTGGATATTCCTTCTCCGGCTAACACGAGAGCGTTGTCCAGCTGCAGCGTATCCATCAAGGAAGCCGCCGTAACCAAGCCGTATATAAATCCGGTACAGCCTGCGGAAACGTCAAAGGCGGGACAATCGGATATGCCTAACTCCCTTTGTACACTGCCGGCTAAGGTAGGAACGCGATCCGTAGAGGCTATGGTACTGGCAATGACCAGTTGTATGTCGCGAACGGACAAGCCCGCTTTTTCAATGGCTTTTTTGCTTGCTTCGACACTTATGGAAACCGTCGTATCGTCCGTAAGAATATATCTTTGTTTGATGCCGGTTCTTTGGACTATCCATTCGTCACTGGTATCAACAATTTGCTCCATCATTTTGTTCGTTACGATTAATTTCGGCAGCCCTTCGCCGATGCCGACTATTTTAACCGGTGCAATCAATTGTGATCTCCTTTCGCAACAGCGGTAAAAAATATTACTAGGTAATAATACTATATGCTATTAGTAAGTGATACTAACACAAAACAAAAATCTTGTCAAGGATATTTCCCAAAAATAAGTGCAAATAAAAGGAAAAAAAGGAGATAGTAGGAGGTTAAACTGAAAATCCGAATTATCCGTTCAGCTTTGCTAATAGAAACTGCAATAAATGGTAAGAAAGGGGAAGAAAATATTCTTTAAAAATTAAAAAAATTCCTTGACATCGGATGACGGTATATGTATAATACTCTTCAAATTTATAAAGGCTAGGATGAAGACGAGTATATTCACAAGAATTTTACAGAAAGTTTGCGGTTGATGGAAGCAAATAAATTCCGAATATACGAATCCCTTCGGAGCCGTTGTCCCGAAATCTTTCTTCATAAGAAGAGCAGGAGAGTAAGGGCAAACGGGAAGTCCCGTTACAGACAAAGGTTTTGTTAGAGACTGGTTAATTGGTTCGAATAGCGGACAAAGAAAGGGATATAACGATTGGAAAATTATACCCCGTCTCTTCACATACGAAGAGGCGGTTTTTTTTAAACAAAAATATAAGCTTTTGTAATGAGTTCCACAAAGGAGGTTGCCATGGATAGCCATATCGTGTCGTTTCTGGTATCGAATCATCCGGGTGTGCTGTACAGGATTACCGGGTTGTTCAGAAGAAGAGGGTATAACATTGACAGTATTACGGTAGGAGTTACAACCGATCCGAAAATATCGAGGATTACCATTGTCCTATGTGCCGACGATCGACTTTTAGGACAGATAATTAACCAACTGAAAAAGCTTATTGACGTGAAGAAAGTCAAGATATTAAAGAAAGAAGAATCGGTTTTACGGGAAATGGCGCTGGTCAAAGTGAAACTGGAAAAGGACGAGGAGGAACGGGTAAAGCTTATTGAAACCATCGAGATTTTATCCGGACGAATCGTGGATATCGGAGTCGAAACATGCATGGTTCAACTTTACGGAAGCTTTGAGGTGATCAACAAAGCCATCGCTTCCTTGGAACCCTTCGGTATCGTGGAAGTGGCGAGAACAGGTATGGTTGCCGTTCAAAGAGGCGACGGTACCATTGAAGACTGACAAAAGACATTTTAAAAATTTCTAAAGTATAGAATTGGAGGATATTTCAATGGCTAAGTTATACTACAAGGAAGATTGCAGAAAAGAGTTTTTACAGGATAAGAAGATTGCCGTCATCGGTTACGGCAGCCAAGGGCATGCGCATGCATTGAATCTTCATGACTCGGGTTTTGATGTTTGCGTCGGACTGTATGAAGGAAGCAAGTCGTGGAAGAAAGCGGAAGCGGCAGGATTGAAGGTATATACCGCAAAAGAAGCGGCCGAAAAATCCGACGTAATCGTTTTATTGGTTAACGATGAAAAGCAGCCTTCGATATACCAAGAATCCATATTGCCTTCTCTTAAAGCCGGCAAGTACTTGATGTTTGCCCACGGATTCAATATTCACTACGGCCAAATCATACCTCCTGAGGATGTGAATGTTTTCATGGTTGCACCGAAAGGCCCCGGTCACACCGTACGCTCCGAATACGTCAAAGGACAGGGCGTTCCTTGTTTGGTGGCCGTTCATCAAGATTACTCCGGCGACACGTTGGATGTAGCGTTAGCTTATGCCCAAGGTATCGGCGGCGACCGTGCGGGAATTTTGGAGACCACGTTCAAGGAAGAAACGGAAACCGACCTTTTCGGAGAACAAGCGGTTCTGTGCGGCGGTGTCAGCGAATTGATGAAAGCCGGATTTGAGACCCTGGTGGAAGCGGGCTATTCCCCGGAAAGCGCATATTTCGAATGCTTGCATGAAATGAAGCTGATCATTGATTTGGTGAACAAGGGCGGTCTTTCCTTTATGCGCTATTCCATCAGCGATACGGCGGAATACGGGGATTACTGTGTAGGTCGCCGCATCATAACGGAAGAAACTCGTAAAGAAATGAAAAAGGTATTAAAAGAAATCCAAGAAGGCCAATTCGCAAGAAATTGGATATTGGAAAACAAGGCGGGAAGGCCGAACTTTATGGCTCGAAGAAGAGTGGAAAGAGATCACCTGTTGGAAAAGACGGGTAAGAAATTAAGGGCCATGATGCCGTGGTATAACGAAGAAAAGGAAGAATAATTGACGAATATCGGGAGAATTCCTTTTAAGGATTCTCCCGAATAAAAAATCCGTATATGTAAAGGTATATCGTTTTATGACAAAGGGTTTTACCGGCCGGACGACTCTTGAATACTAGGATAAAGATATCGAAGGTATCAATTGAAAGGATGTCAAATGGATAATAGGAGAGTATATATATTTGATTCGACATTAAGAGATGGAGCACAAGCAAGAGGAATATCGTTTTCGTTATCTGACAAATTGAATATGCTTAAGCTGCTGGATTCTTTAGGGATCGACTATATCGAAGCCGGAAACCCCGCATCGAATCCCAAAGAAAAAGCTTTTTTTGAAAAAGCAAAGGACGTGGAGCTTCGGTATGCAAAACTGACGGCTTTCGGCAGTACACGAAGGAAAAATTCAAAAATAGAAGAGGATCCCGGAATTCAAGCGCTGCTCTCGGCGGATACCGAAACGGTAGCTATTTTCGGGAAATCATGGGACCTGCACGTTACCCATGTGCTGCAAACCACTCTTGAAGAAAACCTGAGCATGGTGAAGGATACTCTGTCTTTCTTTAAAGAAAAAGGAAAAGAAGTGATTTTCGATGCCGAGCACTTTTTTGACGGCTACAAAGCCAATCCGGACTATGCCATGAGGGTATTGGAGGCTGCGGAGCAGGGAGGAGCCGATTGCTTGGTGTTATGCGACACCAACGGAGGAACCTTGACCCATGAAACGGAGGAAATCGTGAAGGCCGTCATAAAAAATACGAAAACCATGGTCGGCATTCATGCCCACAACGATTCCGAAACGGCCGTATCCAATTCCATCGCGGCGGTCTTGCACGGGGCGCGCCATGTGCAGGGTACCCTGATCGGGTTCGGAGAAAGATGCGGGAATGCCCGATTAACCTCCATAATCCCCAATCTTCAATTAAAAATGGGTTATCGATGCATACCGGAGGATAAAATGATTCTTTTGTCTTCCGTTGCAAGGGAAGCCGCCGAAATATCCAACGCCGCTTTGGACGAAAAGCTGCCTTACATAGGGCAGGATGCTTTTGCCCACAAAGGAGGCATGCATATTGACGGCGTAAGAAAGGTAAAAGAATCCTTCGAGCACATTAAGCCGGAATGGGTAGGCAACAAACGAAACTTCTTAATATCCGAAGTGGCGGGAAGAAGCGCCCTGGTTTTGAAGCTGCAGCATCGATTCCCCGAGTTGGTCGAGGACAAAGAGGCTTTGCAGAAGATTACGGATAAATTAAAGGATTTGGAGCAAGAAGGATACAGCTTTGAAGGTGCCGAAAGCAGCTTCGAATTGATGGTATTGAAAGAATTGGGTCGGCACAAGCCGAGCTTTACGCTGGAACACTTTAAAGTGATTGACGAGCACAGCGGCGGGGAGAAGGAGCAATTTGCCTCCTATGCCGTGGTGAAAGTGAAGGTTGACGGAACCAACCGAATGGCGGCAGCGGAAGGAAACGGTCCGGTCAATGCATTGGATAAAGCCTTAAGAGAAGCCTTAGTGGAGTTTTATCCGGAACTGAAGAAGATCGTTTTGCAAGACTATAAGGTCCGTGTATTGGATACGAAGATGGGAACGGAAGCGGTGGTTCGCGTTGTGATCGAAACCAAAGACGAAGAACATATGTGGACCACTTTGGGAGTATCTACGGACGTGATCGAGGCCAGCTTGATAGCTTTAATCGATTCCATCGAGTACAAATTATGGGAAGTAAAATCGAAAAAGGAGCGGTAAAAATATGGGAATGACAATGACTCAGAAAATATTGGCCAAGAAGGCGAACCTGCCTTATGTCGAAGCGGGCCAATTCGTAAAATGCCAAACAGACATGATACTGGGG
>JAAYHZ010000156.1 GCA_012744235.1 Clostridiaceae bacterium | reverse complement strand
TCTTTTATCAATAATTGTATAGGTAGCCTTTTTTAAAAATCCGGTATTTTCATCGACCTCCGCCATAACCAAGGGTTCCCTAGGAAAGCTTCCTTTCGTATCTTTAGGCGTAATATTGCCGATCCAATAAGCTTTTCCGTTCTTTATACTCCTTACAAACGCGGATATGCTGGCGGGAGAATAAACGAGCTCTCAGTCGTCAAATCGATAAGGAACGGGATCGGAAAAGGTTTTCCCCCCGTCGTCGGAATAGGTATACCACTTATGTGCGGGAGCATCCGGCGCGATTCGTGTATTCCACCCGGGCAAATCCGTGTTGGCTCCTCGGAAAACCACCACAATCCTGCCGCTTTTTAGCAAAAGGATGGTTGGCTCGTCGATTCCTCGTGAAGATTTTAAATCGGATATGACCAAAGGCTTCGAAGGATAAAAATCATACCGGTTTTCTTTTTCATTCCATACACCACGTACGACAATCAAGCCGTTGGAGATATGAGGACAGGAAGGGAAGATATCGGAAGGATCTATCCCTAAAATTTTGCAACAAGCTTTTACTCTTGCACCGATGGGAAACAAAATGTCGCCGTTTGAGTCGATTTCAAGGTTACAGCCAAAGTAAGCCAAGTTCTTTTCGGTATACTCACGATCCAAATATTCTTTACCGCTGTAATCGGCTCCTTCTTCGTATTTGACCAAAAAAGAGCTCCGGTTCTCCAAGTCCTTTGAAACTTCAATGAAGGTGTGGTCCAAGGTTCCTTTGATCCCGGACCATAAAAGCCTGTAATCTTCGCGATGGCCGTTAGGAAACAGCCTTTGCATGCATAAAACCACATAGTGATCGTGATAAGGGTTGTAAACGGCAGGGGGCTTTGCCCACATGATTTCACCGTGACCCCATTTTTTTATGATTTGCTCGTATACGTTTTTCCATGGCGACCACGTACGTCCGTTATCGTAAGATACACGCTCGTATGCTTCGTTGGTGTAGTCGCTCTCGTAATCCACACATCTTCTGTGCACTTTCGTCAACCCCTGCCCTTTGTAATAGAAGCTGTGACTCGGTGCCATATTTTTTCCCGGTGATTTTTCAAAAAGCTCACGTTTTACCGAATGAATTGACATTTTGTATCCCTCCTTATCCCTTACCCTTTGCCGTAAGGTTTTATTCCGACCAGTCGATATTATCAAGAACCCATGCAGTCAACTCGTTTAAAGACGGATGAATCACCATGGATTCATTGATGGTCGTAAATCCGCTTAGCTGCGGGCATACCGAATTCTCGCATTTTTGAATCTCACGCTTGCTGCATTTAATATCCGAATCCATAAGATATACAAAGGATTGAATCAGAATCGAGGCATGAGGACCCACGATATGCGCTCCTAAAATTCTTCGATTGCCGTCTACAATAATTTTGATAAACCCGTTATCCGTCGATCTGCTGTTTATGCCCAATGCGATGCCTCCGGCTATTTGGGAATAATAGTTACGGCCGATATAGCATTTGATGCCCTTTTTTTCGGCTTGTTCTTGGGTCATTCCTACGTGGGCAACTTGAGGATGGGTAAATACGGCCCAAGGCACCGTATCATAGGTTGCCTTTCTTTTTTCACCTTCCGTAAACAGGTTGTGAATAAGGATCTCCGCTTCGTAATTGGCTTTATGCCGGAATTGGTATATACCGTTGATATCTCCGATGGCATAGATATTTTCCTGCGTTGTTTCCAAGTACTCGTTGGTCTTTATCCAACCTCTCTCATCGGTTTCAACAAGGGTATTCTCAAGATGCAAAGTGTCGCTGCTGGAACGAAGACCGGATGCGATAAATATTTCTTCCGCCTCGAAGATATGGACTTTACCGGTCGTCCTGTCTTGGACGGGTAGGGTTTTCATGGTGCCGTTTTTACCGGAATCCAAAATATCGATGTTCGTTATTACCGAAATACCGACGTTTTTAAACTCTCTTTCGACAAAAGCGCTGATTTCTTGTTCTTCCGTTGACAGTATACGATCGTTTCTCTCTAAAACGGTTACCTTCGTTCCGAAGGCGGAGAAAATATGGGCAAACTCCGCACCGATCACGCCCCCTCCGACTATGAGGAGGCTTTTCCATGGCTTTTTCGGGTACTTGTCTCCGAAAAAGGTTTCGTATGTAATATATCCCGCATCTTCGATATTTTTAATGGGAGGTACAAAGGATCTTGCACCGCCGGCGATAACGATAATATCTCCTTGGATTTCTTCCGAGTAATCCCCCTCGGGAAGCCTTACTCTCAACGTGTTTTTTCCCGTAAATTCAGCCGTTCCGTTGTACACTTGAAGGTTTTCAATCTTTTTTAGATTCTTTTCGATGGAAAGGCTGTAATTGATTTGTTTCCACATTCTTTTGGAGATTACATTCCAATCTACATGAGGCTTTTTGAATTGAACTCCGACCCTATCGGATTTTTCCGTTTCTCGAATGAGATCCGCAGGATAAACAAGCATTTTTGACGGGATGCAGCCTTTTGTAAGGCACGTACCTCCGAATTTTGACTTTTCGATAATGGCGCATTTTAAGCCCATCGTCACGGCGGCTTCGATAACCATAAGCCCTGCACCGCTGCCGATCACAACAATGTCAAATTTTTTCATGTCCTGCCTCCTCGTTCGCTTCACGATTTTCACTTTAAGTCTATTATATACACAAGTTGAAAAAGAAGTCTATTCTTCCGGGGAAGTTACAACGGTTTTTCGTAGCGAAGCTCCGTTAAATTTTTACCGATTTGTATATCCTTTTTATACCCTTTGTATCGAAAACCGATTTTTTCGTAAAAATTCCGTGCACGGATGTTTTCCTCAAGGACCCAAAGGGTCGCCTTTTCGAAGCCTCGGTTTGAAAGCTCCTCCAATCCCCAAAGCAAAGCGTATGCACCGATGCCCTTGCCCCAATACTCGGGCAAGATATACAGCCCCCGTACTTCGCCGGTCCTTGCGTCTTGGTCTTCGTCTCGGCACTTTCCGATGCATATCAACCCTACAGGATTGTTATCATAAAAGACGAGAAAGTCTTCTTCCCGCTCTTCTGTCAAAGCCTTTTCAAAGTATTTTTGTCTCTTTTCCGGGGTAAATCGGTCCAAGAACGAATCCGGCACAATGTTTTTATAGGCCGCTTTCCATGATTTTGCGTGAATTTCTCCCAATACGGAAGAATCTTTTACGGCGGCTTTTCGAATTTCGATCATATCCTTTTTCCTGCTTTTATTGTTTATGATATTTCTTCGATAAAAATGAAAGGTTCTCCTGCATTACGGGGAACCTTTCGTTTTCTCAATGTTATATTATTCCGTTGCCAAAGCGGCATTTTCCTGTGCCAATTCCGCTTCGATTCGGTTGACCTGCCTCTTCTTCCATCTTCCCGCTTTGTAAACAATTACATTAATGATCATACCGAGGGTCCAAGCGGACAGAAGAGATACGAACACCATCTTTTGCTGCGTTAAAACGGGAGCTCCGGCATTTCGGGCAATAGCGACCAATATATACGCCAAAGGTACTCTTATCAAAATGGATGTGGCAAGACTGATCCACATGGGCGTTACCGTATCCCCTGCTCCTCGCATCACTCCCGATAAGCTTTGGGTTATGCTCATGGCAATGTATCCCGGTGAAATAATGTACATCATGGACATGGACATGTTAATAAGCTGAACATTTCCGGGTGTAAACAGACCCATCAAGGAAGGTCCTCCGATAAGCACCAGCGGGGTTAAAATCACCGCCGTTAAAAAGGCCATCAGCGTACCCTGTTTTGTTCCTTGGTACAGTCGATCCAGTTTTCTTGCACCTACATTTTGACCTGCGTATGTACTCATGGCTTGGCCGAAGCTAAAGTTCGGCAGCATGGCGTATCCGTCCACACGCATCACCATAACGTTGCAGGCTACGAACATGGCGTCTTCAAAGCTGTTGATAAGCGCTTGAACCGCCAACATGGCAAAGGAGAATATGGCTTGTGTAAGTCCCGAAGGAAGCCCTAAACGAACAAGGTCCTTGACAAACATTTTCTTCGGTTTTAAGGTCTCCTTTGTCAGTACAAAAAGGTGTTTTAACCTTAAAAGTTGCATTAAACACAGCATGGCCGATATAATTTGCGAGACCACCGTTGCGATGGCCACACCGGCAACACCCATGGAGTCCACCAAGAGAATATCGCCTACAACGTTCAGACCGGAACAGATAAACAATATAACCAAAGCCGAGAACGAGTCACCGAGACCTCGAAGAATACCGGCAAAAATGTTGTAGAACAAGGTACCGGCGATGCCCAAAAAGAAAATATTCAAATAGCTGCGGCTTTGATCGAAAACCTCCGGTAAGGTGTCCACCGCTCTCAACAGGGGACCGGTTATGATGGGACCTACGATCATGATAAATACGGATGCCAAGCCGGTTATGGTAATGCAGTTGCCGATGGTCATCCCCAGCTCTTCTTTTTTTCGAGCACCGAAGTATTGGGATACCAATACGCCGGCTCCCGTTGCAATACCTACAAAAAGCGAAAGCAACAGGAACATGACAGGCCCTGCGTTTCCAACCGCCGCCAAGGCGGTGTAACCCCATTTGCTTCGGCCGACCACAACGGCGTCTACCGTATTGTACAATTGCTGAGCGAAGTTTCCGATCAGCATGGGAAAGGCAAATTCCGCAATTCTCTTCCACGGCGGACCGATACACATATCTCGAGGGCTGAATATGCTTCGAACTTTATTTATAAAACTCATAACACTCTCTTTCCTACTTTTATATATTCAATATAGTCAAATATGAATCATACTACCACAGAAACTCGTCTGTTCCAATATGAAATTTTTAAAAAATTCATGAAAAAATCATGGAAAAGGCACCGTAAAGCAGTGCCATATTGAATCCTATGTCATTATTTCATCATTTTACGACAAACGTTCTTTAAAATCCTCGTATCCGAAACGCTTGACGACTTTATAATTTCCTTCCGAGTCGATGCTTGCTATATCCGGCAATTTTACGCCGATGAAGGTGTTGTTTTTCACCATGGTATAGATGGCCATATCGCAGAAAATAACTCGGTCTCCTATTTTCAATTCCTTCTCAAAAGAATAATCCCCGATAATATCGCCGGCCAAGCATGTAAGGCCGCCGAAGCGGTAGGTATAAGGTTTTTCATACGGATCGAAAGCTCCGATGACCTTCGGCCTGTAGGGCATCTCCAAAACGTCCGGCATATGACAAGCGGCGGAGGTGTCCAAAATGGCCGTCTTTATTTCGTTCTCTGTAATATCCAATACGGTGCTCACTAAAAATCCGGCGTTTAACGCAATAGCCTCTCCCGGCTCCAAGTACACTTCCGTGTTGTATTTTTTCTTAAAGTCGACGATTAATTTTACAAGCAGGTCGATATCGTATCCTTCCCGGGTAATGTGGTGACCGCCTCCGAAATTGACCCATTCCAAATCGTAAAAATACTTACCAAACTGTTCTTCTACCGCATTGAGGGTCGCCGCCAAGTCCTTGCTGTCCTGCTCGCATAAGGTGTGAAAGTGAAGGCCGCTGATTCCTTTCGGCAGATAAAACCGATCCTTGATCACTCCTAAACGGGAGCCTTTGCCGCAAGGGTCGTAGATACCCCGGCTTTGCGTGGAAAACCGGGGATTGATCCTGATACCGAACTTTTTGTTCGACTTCAGCGCCTTCTCCTTATACTTCTCCCATTGGGACATGGAATTGAATATGATATGGTCGCAAATCTCCAGGATCTCGTCAAACTCTTCCTCGATATATGCGGTGGAAAAAACATGGTTTTCTTTACCCATTTCTTCATAAGACAGCTTGGCTTCGTAAAGGCCGGAAGCGGCGGTACCGTGAAGGTATCTGCCGATTAACGGGTACAAACGAAACATGGAGAAGGCCTTTTGCGCCAACAAGATTTTGCAGCCGGCACGGTCGGATACGGATTTTAAAATTTTTAAATTCTTTTCAATCAGCCCTTCGTCTACGACATAGACCGGTGTCTTGATTCCTTCCGGTATTTTCATATCTTCCTCCGTCAGTCCACCAATACCGGATTAAAATCCTCGTGCCAAGGAAGACCCCATTTGTTCAAGGCATCCATGAACGGATCGGGATCAAACTCTTCCACGTTGTATACCCCGGGCTTCATCCATTTCCCTTGTATCATCAGCATAGCGCCGATCATGGCCGGTACTCCGGTGGTATAGGATATGGCTTGGCTTTCCGTTTCTTTGTAGCTTTCTTGGTGGTCGCATACGTTGTATACGTAATAGGTTCTTTCCTTTCCGTCCTTAATCCCTTGGAAGATACAGCCGATATTGGTTTTTCCCTTTGTTCTCGGCCCCAAGGAGGCCGGATCCGGCAGCACCGCTTTCAAAAACTGCAGGGGTACAATCTTCATACCGTTAAAATCGATGGGCTCTATGGAGGTCATACCCACATTTTGCAGGCATTTTAAATGGGTCAGGTAGCTTTGTCCGAAGGTCATAAAGAAGCGGATTCGCTTTAATCCTCTCACGTTCTTTACAAGGCTTTCCAGCTCTTCATGGTACAAAAGGTACATATCTTTTTCGCCGATTTGAGGAAAGTCGTACACCCGTTTGATTTCCATAGGCTCCGTTTCCACCCAACGACCGTTTTCCCAGTACCTGCCTTTGGACGTAACCTCGCGGATATTGATTTCCGGATTGAAATTGGTTGCAAAAGGATACCCGTGATCGCCGCCGTTGCAATCCAAAATGTCGATATAGTGGATTTCGTCGAAATAATGCTTTTGGGCATAAGCGGTAAATACTCCGGTAACGCCGGGATCGAATCCGCAGCCTAACAAAGCCATAATTCCCGCTTTTTCGAATTTTTCTTTATACGCCCATTGCCATTTGTATTCGAACTTAGCCGTATCCTTCGGCTCGTAATTGGCCGTGTCCAAGTAATGGGTTTTCGTTGCAAGGCAAGCATCCATGATGGTCAGATCCTGGTAAGGAAGCGCCAAATTGATCACTACATCCGGCTTGAAGGATTCAATTAAAGGAATCAATTGATCCGTATAATCCGCATCCACTTGGGCCGTATGGATCTTTGTTTTACCGCCCTCCAATTTCGCCTTCAAAGCATCGCATTTGCTTTTGGTTCGGCTTGCAATCATAATTTCTTCAAATACGTCGCTGTTTTGGCAGCATTTGCGAATGGTAACGTTCGCAACGCCTCCGCATCCTATAATCAATGCCTTTCCCATAGTGTCAACCTCCGATTAATAATAGAATTTCTCTTAGCAGCTTACACGCAACCGCCGTCGATACGCCGCTAGGGTCATAGTGGGGAGCCAATTCGCAAACGTCGGCTCCAACCATAACAAGGTCCTTCATTTTCAACAAGGCACCCAGCAATTCCTTAAATGTCACCCCGCCGGCCTCCGGGGTTCCCGTTCCCCCCAGTACGGAAGGATCCAAAACGTCAAGGTCCAAGGACAAGTAAACCGGCTTGCCGGACAATCGGGGCAAAAGCTCTTCCAACCCCGAAAAATCGAATTTTCGTATAAACAAGTGTTTTTCCGCAAACTCAAACTCATGCTTTTCTCCGCTTCGTATACCGAATTGGAAGATACGCTTGTCCCCCAAGATTTCCCACAGCCTTTTCATGACACAGGCATGGGAAAGCTTTTCTCCTAAGTAATGATCCCGAAGGTCCGTATGGGCATCCATATGGATGACGTGAAGGTCCGGATATTCGTCAACCAAAGCCCGTACGGTGCCTAAAGTAACCAAATGCTCCCCTCCTACCATCACCGGTACCTTCTTGTCCTTTATAAGGCGGCGGCAGTAGTTTTCAATAACAGAAAGAGCATGCTCGGTATTTCCGAACGGAAGCTCCAAATCGCCGCCGTCATAAACTTCAATATCGCACAAGTCCTTGTCTTGGTAAGGAGAATAGGTTTCAATCCCATAGGACTCGCTCCGAACGGCGCTGCTGCCGAATCTTGCTCCGGGCCGATAGGAGACGGTTCCGTCAAAGGGAGCACCGAATAAAATAATGCTCGCATCCTTGTATTCCCTGTCGCATCCGATAAATGTTTGTATGTTTTTATTCACTTTCGCGCAGCATCTCCTCTACGTAAACCGGTAAGTAAAAAGCTCCTTTATGCAAATTGGTGCTGTAATACTTGGTCTTTATTCCCAAACGATTCCATTCCTCCGCTCTCAAGTGAGCGACGGGATGATATTTTTTTGAAGCAAACCCGAACAACCAGTGTCCGGAAGGATAGGTCGGGATATGGGCTTGGTAGACACGGCTGATGGGAAAGGACTCCACAATCCTTTTGTGTGCTCTCTTCATGGCCATGGCATCCCCGTCGTAAAACGGACTTTCGTGCTGGTTCACCATAATTCCGTCGGACTTTAAGGCTTTGTAGCAGTTACCGTAAAATTCTCTCGTGAACAACCCTTCCCCCGGTCCGAAAGGATCCGTGGAATCTACGATTATAAGGTCGTAGGTATCCACGTATTTTCGAACAAATTTCAAGCCGTCTTGGTAGTAGATGCGAAGTCTGGGATCGTCAAACTTGCAAGCCGTCTTCGGTAAATACTGCTTGCATACTTCCACGACCATTTCGTCGATTTCCACCATATCGATTTCCTTTATGGTGTCATAACGGGTCAGCTCTCTTATTACCCCGCCGTCTCCGGCGCCGATAACCAGCACTTTCTCCACATTCGGATGGACCGCCATGGGAACATGGGTAATCATTTCATGGTAAATGAATTCATCCTTTTCCGTCAGCATCATATACCCGTCAAGAGTTAAAAAACGTCCGAACTCATAAGACTCAAAAACATCGATTCTTTGATACTCGCTTTCCCCGCTAAAAAGATGCTTGTTCACTTTAATTTGCAGCCTTACGTTTTTGGTATGATGTTCGCTAAACCATAAATCCATTTTATTTACAACTCTCCTTTTATAACCTTTACTTTTTCTACCTTCATATCTTCCGGTCCCGTTAAGGTACAACCTTTTTCTTTGGAATACAGGATGCGGCGTATAATTTCTTCCGTAATCCTTTCGCCCGGTGCCAATATGGGGATTCCCGGAGGGTAGGCCATAACAAATTCACTGCAAACACGACCTGCACTTTTTTCAAGATCGATGCTTTCCGTTTCGGAGTAGAAAGCTTCTTGAGGGGTAGTGACAACAATAGGGTTGATATACTCGTAAGTAATCATACCGGTTTTATCTTTTTTGTATCTTCTTCGGATTTCGCTGAGCGCACCGATCAATCGCTCGATATTTTTCGGATTATCGCCGATGGTAACATATGCCAAAATGTTACCCAAATCTCCGAATTCGATTTGGATATCGTACTCGTCCCGCAAAATATCGTAAACCTCGATTCCCGCCAGACCGGTTTCCGTCGTATTAACGGAAAGCTTGGTAATGTCGAAATCGTATATGGAATCTTTGTTGATCAGTTCTTTTGAAAAAGCATAATAATCGCCGATTTGGTTTATCTCTTGTCTTGCGTATTCCGTCATGGCTTTCACCGCTTCGATCTTCTCTTTGCCGTTTAAAACCATATTTCTTCTCGAAAGGTCCAAAGAAGACAGCAAAAGATAGGATCCGCTTGTGGTTTGGGTTAAATTTATTACCTGCCTTACGTAATTGGCGTTTACGTTTTTGCCGCACAACAGAAAGGAGCTTTGCGTCAGCGAGCTTCCCGACTTATGCATGCTGACGGAAGCCATGTCCGCTCCGGCCGCCATGGCGGTTACGGGAAGGTTTTCGCCGAAATAAAAGTGGGTTCCGTGGGCTTCGTCCACCAAAACCTTCATTCCCTTTTTATGAGCCAATTCCGTAATTTTCTTAACATCGGAGCAAATACCGTAGTAAGTGGGATTATTCATCAGCACGGCTTTGGCATCCGGATTCTTTTCAATGGCCTCTTCTACATCCTTCACGGACATCCCTAAAGCAATTCCTAATGTCGGATGGATTCCGGGGTTTACGTATATCGGTACGGCGCCGCATAAAATGAGGGCGTTGATGACGCTTCGGTGAACGCTTCGATGAAGAATAATCTTGTCTCCCTTTTTTAATGTGGAAAGCAGCATGGCTTGCACGGCGGAGGTGGTGCCGTTCACCATAAAAAAGGCATGAGCGGCGGAAAAAGCGTCGGCGGCGAGCAGCTCCGCTTCTCTTATGACGCTTACCGGGTGGCACAGGTTATCCAAAGGCTTCATGGAGTTTACGTCTACGGTTAAGCATTTTTCTCCTAGAAAATCCGTTAACTCCTTGTTCCCTCTTCCTCTTTTATGCCCCGGCACATCAAACGGAACAATGCGGGCTTTTTTAAATTCTTCCAAAGCTTCGTATATCGGCGCCCTTCTTTGATCCAAGTGCAACGTAAAAACCCCTCCTTTCAGTAGATATTGATGCCGCTGAAAATCTCGATCATTTCTTTCCGCAATACATTCGTAATTCTTAGCCTTTCCTTCGGGGGTATTTCGTATACATCGACGTTAAAGAGGTAGTTCTGCAAGTCGATTTCCTTGATCAAAGCTTTCGTATGGAATATATTGGACTGGTACACGTTAATATCGATCATATCATATTTTTGCAATATGTCTTCGGAAATGAAATCTTGGATGGATGTTATTTTATGATCGATAAAAATCTTCTTGCCTTCTACGTCGCGGGTAAATCCTCGAACACGATAATCCATGGTGATGATATCCGAATCAAAGCTTCCGATAAGAAAATCCAACGTGGACAAAGGTGTGATTTTACCGCAGGTGGAAACATCGATATCCACTCGGAAGGTCGCAACGGAATTGTCGGGATGATACTCCGGATACGTATGGACGGTGATATGGCTTTTATCCAAATGGGCAGCGACGGTGTCTTTTACCGGAGGAATCTTCGGTTCTTCGGAAATGAGGACGGTGACACTGGCCCCTTGGGGCTCGTAATCCTGCAAAGAAACATTCAGTACGGTGGCTCCGATCATATCCGTAAGCTTTAAAAGAATGTTTTTTAGCCGCTCCGAATTGTATTGCTCGTCAATGTAAGCAATGTAGTCCCTTTGCTCCTGCTGCGTTTTGGCATAGCAAATATCGTAAATATTGAAGCTTAATGTTTTTGTTAAGTTATTAAATCCGTACAGTTTGATTTTGTTGTTCATGATCGTCGGGTTTAATCGATACAAACACGAAAGCCTGCATCCGGCCCTTTCGTATTCGTCCATCGATTAACCGGGAATCTCACCGCCTTTCTGTAGTAATAAAAAATCAAGTTGCTTATGCGCTTCAAGCTTTGCAAAAGGTGATACAAAAAAAGTGTGTCGCTACAGTCGGCAACACACCCGTGATAGATATCGTAATTGTAGAAGACGACGCAGCGCCTTCCTTGCCGTTTTTTAAACGGGCAATCGTCAGAGCATTTTAGTAAGAACTACCTTAACTACTCTTATTGACCTTTTCACAAGTGTGTACCGCTGTACACGTTTACGGTTTATAGTAACCAACTTATAAAATTCGAGCGTATGCTCAATCAATAATGCAGCTATCGCTGCAGCGGCAGTCGACCCGGCTGTCCGTTAGCCTTTTACCCTTCGGGCGGTCATTCTTACTACAATGCATTTATGTCTGCATCGTTCGGGAATGGAACGAGTTTAGCACGTTCACCCTCCCTTGTCAACATATTTCATCTATATATATTATTATATGAAAAACACCCCGCCCGGTTCATATATGTATTTTCCGCTTAAATAGTGCCGTTTTATACTTCTTTCCAAAGTCGTTCTTTCCGGCAAATCCTCCAAACGCTCGTATCGATCAAAAAAGACAAAGGTTATGGCTCCTCTGCCGCTGCTGTAGGTCGGAAAACGCATGTATTTATTCTGAAACGTTACGATGTTGGAGTCCGGCGGCAGCATGTCGGCCAGCTGCGGATCCATCAACCACGAAAAGCATACAAATGCTTTAAACCGGAATTCGGGAAAGCATTTCGAAATAACCTCCGCCGACCTTTTGTAGGATTCTTCGCACAGTTCGGGAGTCAATTTTTCACCGGCCGGGATATGAACGCTGAGGACAGGATCTTCGGGACTTAGCACAATACGCCAATCGGATACGGGAAGCTTGGTCCTTTCTTTTAATGCGCGACCGTTCTTCCCTACAAGATGGCCTTCGAAATATTCTTCCGTTTGAACAAAGCTTGCATCAAAGGATCCCTCATCGTCTTCATACCCCGGAATTCCTAAAACCATACCGTCCCTGTGGAGTCTTACGCCGGTCATCATCATAAGCCGTTCGCCCTTTTGGTTTTCCAACACGTAAACAGGACCTTTAAACATGGAGCGCATTTCGATGTTCAATCGCCCTACGCGCAAAATGGTTACGTCGATATACCGCTGGATCCAATTAAAATATCGTTTATCAAAGCCGTATCGGTCCGTTTTCCTTTTGTAACCTTTCAAGCATTCTTCGTAAGCCGTATGGGTGGCAAAGCGAATATCCGTGGGCACACCCCGCTCTTTCAGCACGGAATCGATTCGAGGAATTTTGGATAGCAAGGTAAAAAGCAGTGCAAAGTCATACGGCGCAGGGTCTTCTCCCGGAGAAAAAGAAGGAACCTCCAAAGCGCCTATTTCCCTTTTGAAAGACTCCCGATCCTCCATAGCCAAGTCAAGAAGCAGAATATACTGCATAAGCTCAGGAAAGCTTTTTAATTTTTCCGCCGCATCCAAAACCTCATCCAGCGTATTATCGAAAAGCCTGTACTTTTCATGAAGCTCCAATATATACTCTCGGCCGGGATAGATACCTCCGTAGCCTACAAAGCTTTCTTTTAGCCTTTCGTTAAAAAGGTTCCATCGATCGGGATAACCGGAGATCTTCAGCTTTTTCATCAACTCTTCTACGGAATTTACCATGTTGATTGCCATACCTTACCTTCCTTTTACCACATCCGATTCCATTCTTCGTTAAAACGAAGACTTTCTTCTTCGTTTTTTAATATACGCAGAACATTTACGGCCCGGTCTACCGCCATTTGGGTGTAAGCCTTTCCAATCCTCTCGTTTACGTTTAAGGGAGGGTCTCCCGCATAGGAGTTAGGATAATCCGCGTTCCAAAAGTGGGCGGTGTATATTCCCGCTTTCGTCAAATGATCAAATCTTTTCGTAGAAGCGCTGCTTTCCGCTTCGTACTTGTCCGTTCGAACCAGCTCCGGATAGGTGCCCAGCATTCCCGCCGTTTCGCAAAAACCCCCGTGTTCGTCGGTTTTCTTTTTTACAACGTAATCGTTTAAAATATCCAAATCCTCCCGGGTTAAATAGGAGAACCTCTCTTTATTTTCTTGAATGACCTTCAGCATATACGACGGATGCAAAAGATTGTTGAAGAACGTGTAGACCACGTAATCCTTTTTCCTATAAAGGGTCGTACGAATGAAATTATTCAAAAAAGCGATATTCCCTCCGTGACCGTTAAACAAAAGAATTTTCTTAAACCCGTTTCGGGCGATCTCATCGCACAATTCCGTCATCAACGAAAGGAGCAGCCCGCCGCTTAAAATAACGGAGCCCTTGTGTTGATGCAAGCCTTGGATGTCGCCGAAATAAAAGCAGGGAAATACGCAAACCGGTTCGATTTCCGAAGCCGTTTCCAAAACCTTATTTGCTTCCAATGTATCGGTTCCGACCGGCAGATGCTGCCCGTGCTTTTCAAGGCATCCGACGGCCATTGCACAGACCCCTTTGGATATTTTTATGGCATCATCAAATTCTTCTTCCCTCAAATGCGCCCACAACATAGACGATCCTCCTCCCGCCTATTATCAAGCTTATTATACCATGCAAATGTTCCCATGCCACCTTTTTTTATTCTAAGCAAATGTGCTTGGCCTTACCGGCTAAAAAAAAGCCGTACTTCGGAATTCATCCGAGTACGGCATATTTTAATCCTTACCATTAATTAATAGTCGGCCAAATAATGGTCAAGTCCGGTGTCTTGTAGTATGCAAATTGATCGCTCATGTAGAAATCTTTCACGAGCTTTTCAAGACCTGCATCGTACAAACGGTTGATGTATTGCTCCCACTCGGTTTCGTAGTTGGAGATTTGTCCGTTCCAAGAACGATTACGGAAGTCGGCAATGATGTTGTTAATGTCGCCGCTGATGTTCGCCCAGTAATCGTTGTATTCTTTCATCATATCGTCGGGTACATATGCGGAGCTCCAGTACTTGATGGGCTCAATGCAGTAGTATTTGTACCATTCTTCTTCGTAAATCCTTCTTGTAATTTGCGACTTCGCTTCATGAGAGAACAAGTCCGGTCCGCCGGTGGAGAATATTCCGATGAATCCGCCGTATCTGCTGTAGTGAGGAGGAATCTTCGTGGCGTCCGTTTGTATTCTTGCGGAGTTCCAAGGCTCACCGCTCCATGTGTAATGTACGCCTTCGATTCCGAAACGTACTTTGGACCAGAAAGGATCGTTTAAAGCAGCCGTATTGGCATCGTTCCACATCGTCAAAACACGGGCAAGCTTTTCGTCGGAAACTTGTTTTCCTACCAACCAGGTTCTGAAGGTACCCGAACCGAAAGCGTCAAGATTGTATCTTCTTGTTCCCCATTTGTTGTTCGGTTCCCAACCGTATGCATTGCCTAATACCGGCCATACAACGAAGGTTGCCGATTCGTCACCGGCATTGAGCCAGATGCTCTGCGGCGGCTGTCTGTCGGAGTATTCGGGGAAGTCCGGTCTGCCGATGTACTGCATGTCGCAGAAGAAGTATCCGATTTTACCGGTCATCCAGTTTGCCAGCAGGTTGTCGTACCAAGAACCTTGAGGCGCCAAGCTCTGGAAGCCTTCAGGCAGGGTTCTTATGTACCCTTTGTCTCTCATTTCAACGGCCCACTTCATGTAGTCTCTGTATCCTACATAAGCGTACCAAGGTACAATGTCTCCCGTGACGGGGTCTTCATACAGGAAGTTTCCGTCGGAGGAAATGACGCCGAATTGTCCCCACCAAAGATCCGTCCAGTGAGAGCGGAAGCTGTGATCAAATATGACGGCTCCGTATGTATCGTCTTCACCGTTTCCGTCCGGGTCGTCTTCCGTGAAGGCGCGGAAGATATCGTTCATATCTTCGAAGCTCCAAATATAGCTGGTTAGATAAATTTGCCCGCTGTATTTGCCCAATTTTTCGTCGGTTAAGGTTATGGGTGTCAGCAAGCTGTCATCAATACTATAACCGATGTTCTCCAGCCAGTCGTAACGCATCAACGGAATGTTGTAATACCATTTGTTGTCCACTACATAGGAAATACCGTAGAAGTTATCGGACAAGGAACCGTCTTCATTTCTGCAGTTGTTGTGGATATAGGAAGTCGGCTCGTTTTGCAGCATCAATTCATAGTAATACGGGAAATATTTTTTGTACATTTCGATGTTGATCAGTCGAGTCAGCCCTTGTTCGTACAATTGGGGAGGACCTAAAGGAGAGTGATCCAAGTGGCTGATATCGGGCATATCGCCTGCCGCCAACATCATGGCGATTCCTTCCGGGTCGTATGTGCTGATTGCCCACGGCTTCAAATCAATGTTGTACCTTTCTTCCAACATCTTTTCGTCGAATCCGCCTTCAACATAATCCGTTGTAATGGTAGCAATCCAAGTAATTTCAAAGAATTCGGCAAAAGGATTTTCTTCTACGGCTTGCGTAGTCGTTGCCGCAGTCGTGGTTGTTTGTCCCGCTGTAGTCGTAACGGCTTTGGTTGTTGTCGTTGCGGCAGCGGTTGTCGTTGTTGTTTCCTGCGACTGCTCCGTCGAACTAGAGCAAGCTACCATCGAGAACATCACACCAATAACTACAAGTACACATAACAGTTGTTTTACGTGCCTAGACATAACAAAACCTCCTTAATTTATGTTTTATATATCTATCGACTTTTACACCTGCTCCTTTTGCAGATGTTTTTCGCTTTTACACAAAACAATTCTAAGGAGCTCCGGTCTGTCACTACTAGGGACCGTTTCAACTCGTATATATTATTTTTTATGCTATAAATAAATATTTTTATACCTAATTTTGCTATTATTATAATAGGTATAAAAATTTTTGTCTATATATTTAATAATGACATTATTGCTTTTAACCGAATGCTCATTTGAAAAAGTAAATTCTACCCTCCGAGATACCTAATGTGTAATTTACTTTTTCAAATTCAGAAGTGGAATTTAGTTTTTCAAAAAGGTAAGATGTTTATGGTGGTGCCTCTTTTGGAGGTACATATGAACAAGAACAAACATTTGACCTTGGAGGATAGGAATACTA
>JAAYHZ010000021.1 GCA_012744235.1 Clostridiaceae bacterium | reverse complement strand
GTTCTACACGGTTACGGAGTATCTTGTAAAAAACGGAGAAGGTATTATGACGTATCGATACGATAACTTCATGTACGACGGCTCGTCATCGTTGATTGCCGTAATCAAGTCGGTAATCCTAAATCCCATGAAAGCCGTTTATGAATGCACAGATAAGGACAAGCTGCGGTTTATTGCCTTGACACTTTTGCCGCTTTTAGGGCTGCCTCTTTTGACACGGCGGTATGAGCGATACTTTTTGCTGATTCCCTATATCTTGATAAACCTGATGTCGGACTATCCGTACCAGCACGATATCTTTTTCCAGTATACTTTCGGTCCGTTTGCCTTTCTTATCTATCTTACCGTCGTAAATTTAGCGGACTTAAAAATCCATTGGCATCGCAGCTTTGCTTTGGTTACGGCGACCGTTGTCTGCGGGATGTGTTTTGCCGTTCTTGTCGTACCGAAAGCCATGTATTATCCTGTACAAGCCCTACGAAACTACGATTATTACCGGAATATCCGTAATGTACTGGACGAAATCCCGGAAGAAGCCCCTGTAGCCGCCGGCACTTTTTACACCGCCTATCTTTCCCAACGAGAAATCCTGTATGATTTGCATTACTGTTCCCTAGAACATCTTTTGGAAAGCCGGTATGTAGTTCTGGGAGCATATGATGCCGACAATTTTCAGAAATTTGCCGTTAAAAAACAAGAAATCCCGGACATTACTCGTCTTTGCTCTTCGGAGAACTTGCCGGAAATCCGATATATGGTTTTGGGCATCTCCGCTGCCGATGATTATCAAGAATTTATAACCGACGAGGAAAGCTCCGATATTGAGAGCCTTATAGATTTCTTGGTGGACAACGGGTACAAGCTGTACCGGTCCATTGAAAACGGACCGGTAATCTATCAGACCAATTGAAGTCCCATTATTCTTTTCCGCAAATAATCATTTAATAGCACGAGTATTCTTTCATGTATTTGTTTAAAAGATCCCATTTCGCTAGTTTCTCTCCTAAAGATTCTTTCACTTCCCCGATAGCGGCTGCAAGTAACGCCGTATCCTCATATTTTCTTCTGTATTTACCGCCTACAATGCCATGAATTCTTCCGTCAATAACACCCTCTAACCAATCGACATATTCCTTCAAGGTGTGATCCGGTATCCAATAATTCTCCTTCCACTTTAAAAAAGTATTCCAAAATATTTCACCTTTTTCTTGCTCCGATACGTCTTTTTCGAAAATATGATTCTCTTTGAAAAACAAAAGGTTTTTCGCCTTATCAAACCCGATTCTATTCGTTACCCGGTCCGCGATTCTTTTGACGGCTTTCTTCGGATGAGGCTCCGCATATAGATACAAAAGCATTAAATCGATTCCGTGAGGAATGAATGTGCCGGTCCATCCCAACGAAGCTTTTTGATTTTTGCATCGGTCCACAACCTTATCAAAATGTCCCGAAAAAAATTGCAGGTAATGATAATCGGATTCGAATTCATAGTTATACGAGTATTCCATTATGTGTCTTTTTTCCGGTTCAGATAAATCTTCTATTCTTTTTTCGGCAAGACCTTTGTATTTTTCAATCGATTCCTTGTCAACAAAAAGCCTTAAATAGTTTGCTACGGTCGGATTTGAACAAAAGGCTTCATACCTGCATTCCCTCATAAAATCATAATCATTCATACAATAAGAAGCCTGCGCCGTTTTAATAGCGATGTCTCCCCGTATTGCAAGACCGGAATCCAATTTATCCAAAGCTTCTTATCCGATCTTTATCATTTTTTCGAAACCATGCTCTTTCTCATATTCCAATAAGGCATCCAAATAAGTGGAAGGATGCTTTGTATAGCATTTTCTTGCAATTTCCACTAAGCCGTCGGATCCGTACAAATACAAAGCGGCTTCCTTCAATAAACGTGTTGAAGGTTCACCGTTTTGGAGCATAAGATAATCGATCCAAGATTGCAAAAACGCATCGGTATCGGTCAGCTCTTCTCTGCCGACAGAGAAAATATCTTCAATATGTATATCTTTGAAATAGGGGTATTGAAAGTATTCATAGAGGATTTCCGGACGTTTATCCATAGGCTGCAAACGGTATTCCGAATACAATACGTTCAATGCTAGTTCTTTTAAGCTTATATAAACCAAATTCTCCTCGACCATTTGCTCAAGGCTTAACTCGAATGAATCCCCCATGTTTTCATCAATGACAGTGACGGATACTTCCATAACCCGGTTGATAATCGTTACCGCTTCTTCATACCTGCAATCATTCATACAATCCCGAGCAAATCGGACCGCATCCTCAATAATGCCGCCGATACCGACCTTGTCGTCATAACCCCATATCCAATCGTCATGCCATGGTCCATAGGAATACTCCTCATGGCTCTCCGCCGAAATATATAATTCAGCTTCGTTTATTTTCTCAAAAGCATCATAAAGCTCTTGCAGTTTTTCTTCTACCGTCTCATCCGACAATAATCTTCAATACGTTCTTTTTGCTCCACTACCCTTTTGATAAACTTGTACAAAGCTGTCCTCAAGCGACAATAGAAACGATTCTCTTTGTTTTTCCGGTGTCCTTCTTGCCATATTATGCAAACAACACTTCAGTTCTTCTACATCCATGTCGTCTATTATTTCATCCGCCTTCCGCAGGAATTCTCTTAAGTTCATATAATCTTCCTTCCCGTTCAAGAAAATTCAAAGGACAATCGGTCCGGATTGTCCTCGTCATAAAGATTTATCGCTATACGGATTGTATCTTCTTTTTCATTGTCGCGACATATTCTGCGGCATAGGGTACGCAATCCTTTCCGTACCTTTCGACGATGTTCATCATATCGCCGCTTACGATAACCCCGTCGGAAAACGCCGCCGCTTCCGCCGCCTTCTCAAAAGAAGAATTCCCCAAACCTACGACACAAGGGATGTCCTGCGTTTCTTTTACAAGACGGACCATTTCCTTCACGTCGCATACAAGCTCCTTATCCTTTGAAAGCTCTTCCATGGAAGGTACGCAATAAACAAAGCCTTGTGCACCTTCGGCAATCATATGTATACGGTCTTTGGAAGAAGGCGCAACCATGGATATTAAGAAAATGTCGTACTTCGAGCAATAAGGCAAAAACTCCTCTTTTTCTTCAAAGGGAAGGTCCGGTATAAAAAGGGCGTCTACCCGGACTTCCTTGCAACGGCTTAAGAATTTATCCGGATCGTAAGCAAAGACCGGATTCGCGTACGTCATAAAAACAATAGGTACGCTGCAGGTCTTACGCACTCATTTTAGCATATCGAATATTTTATCTACCGTAACCCCGCCAGCCAAAGCGCGTATGTTGGCATCTTGGATTACCTGCTCCTCGGCGGTAGGATCGGAAAAAGGAATTCCCAGTTCGATCAAATCGGCACCGTTTTCCGCCATGCGGATGATCATATGCTCCGTTGTCTCAATCGAAGGATACCCTGCGGTTATAAAGGGAATGAAAGCTTTCCCGTTCGCAAATACTTGATTGATTCTATTCACAGATATCCACCCCCCTGTAGCGTGCTATGGAAGCAACGTCCTTGTCACCTCTTCCGGATATATTAATAACCATAATTTGATCCTTGCCCATAGCCGGTGCCAATTTTCTTGCATAAGCCACCGCATGAGCGCTTTCGATAGCCGGAATGATACCTTCGGTACGGGACAAATATTCAAAGGCTTCGACGGCTTCATCGTCCGTTACCGGAACGTATTCCGCTCTACCGATATCGAATAGAGACGAATGCGCGGGCCCTACCCCCGGGTAGTCCAGACCTGCGGAAATGGAGTAAACCGGTGCGATCTGCCCGTACTCGTCTTGGCAGAAATAGGATTTCATGCCGTGGAATATTCCCGCCTTCCCCATGGTCAGTGTAGCCGCATTTTTATCCGTGTGGATACCGTGGCCTGCGGCTTCGCAGCCGATAAGGCGGACGTTCGGCTCGTTAATAAAATCGTGGAAAATACCGATGGCATTGCTGCCTCCTCCGACGCAGGCCACCAATGCATCGGGAAGCCTGCCTTCCTTCTCCAATATTTGCTTTCGGACTTCTTTTCCGATAACGCTTTGAAAATCACGCACGAGGACGGGAAAAGGATGAGGACCTACGGCAGAGCCTAATACATAATGGGTGTCCTCCACGCGTCTGCACCATTCTCGCATCGTTTCGTTAACCGCATCCTTCAATGTTTGGGTTCCGCTTGTCACCGCATGGACCTTTGCACCTAACAGCTTCATACGGTATACGTTAAGGGCTTGGCGGTCCGTATCCTCCTTGCCCATAAAGATTTCGCATTCCATTCCCATAAGGGCCGCCGCCGTTGCGGTGGCAACGCCGTGCTGTCCGGCTCCCGTCTCGGCGATGACACGGGTTTTCCCCATATATTTTGCAAGCAGCACCTGCCCTAATACGTTGTTGATTTTATGAGAGCCCGTGTGATTTAAATCCTCTCTTTTTAAATAGATTTTAGCTCCGCCCAAATCCTTCGTCATTTTTTCCGCATAGTACAGAAGAGAAGGGCGACCTGCATAATTGGTCAGAAGATCATCCAGTTCTTCATTAAATTTCGGATCGTTTTTTAAGCGGTTGTAGGCTTCTTCCAGCTCGATAACCGCGTTCATCAATAACTCCGGAATATATTAGCCTCCGTATATTCCGAATCTGCCCTTTGACATATCTTCGTCCTCCTTTACATTCCCTTTTGCACGTTTTCTTTTCCTTATCCGGTTATCCGTTTATTTATATAAAAAGGATATAAAAAAAGCCTTTGTCCTTTTTAAGGGACAAAAGCTCGTAACTTCTGCGGTACCACCCAAATTGGCGAAATGCTCGCCCACTCGTTTTTGCATACAATCATATGCTTCCTTCGGATAACGGGCAGGATCCCCGTAAGCGCCTACTCTCTTTCGATTTCGGGCCTCCCTCACAAGCCCATTCGGAATAAGCTTGCAGCCGCATTCCCATCACCGGCGGCTCTCAGGATGCAAGTCCTTATTCTTACTCTTCTTGATCAACGGTTTAATACATTCAATAACATGCAAGAAAATTTACAGGTAGCAAATTTTTTTACCGGTCCATCATAGCACAACCCCGAACTCTTTGTCAAAGAGAACTTTTGGAAAACCTTTGCCTGTGCTGTCCGGTTCCATCCGTTCTTTCCTCGAAAAAAGGTAGGGGTTATAACCTCTTCCGTTCTTTATACTCATTTATTGAATCGCTTTTTTCATTATGCGCACAAACTCGGCAACATAAGGTATACAGGCTTTACCGTACGTCTCTACAATACTCACAATGGCACTGCCGGTGATGATGCCGTCGGAAAACGCCGCGATTTTTGACGCCTGTTCGGGAGTCGATATTCCAAAGCCTACAGCACACGGAATATCTCTTGTTTCTTTTACAAGCCGGATCATTTCTTTTACGTCCGTACCGATCTCTGCACGAACACCGGTTGTTCCGATAGAAGATACGCAATAAACAAAGCCTTGCGCTTCTTCGGCAATTCTACGTATGCGGCTGCCGGATGTGGGAGCAATCATGGACACCAAGCAAATTCCGTACTTTGAGCAATAAGGCAAAAATTCCTCTTTTTCTTCAAAGGGAAGATCGGGTACAATGAGTGCATCAACATGGACATCCTTGCATTTTCTTAAGAATTTATCCGCACCGTAAGCGAACACCGGATTCGCATACGTCATAAAAGCAACGGGGACGCTGCACGTTTTTCGTATGCTTTTTACCATATTAAATATTTTATCGACCGTAACCCCGCCGGCTAAAGCACGGATGTTTGCATTTTGAACCACCGGCCCCTCAGCGGTAGGATCGGAAAAAGGTATACCCAGCTCGATCAAATCGGCACCGGCTTCCGCCATCCGAAGGACCAATTCTTCGGTTGTTTCCAACGAAGGATCTCCTGCCGTTATAAAGGGAATGAAAGCTTTCCCGTTCGCAAATATTTGATTTAGTCTACTCACAGATATCCACCCTCCTATAGCGCGCGATGGCGCTAACATCTTCAACTCCTCTTCCCGAAAGGTCTATACCGCGGAAGAGACCTGCTTTTCCGTCGGTTACCGTGGCCGCGTTTTGAACCGTATCCATCCCGCGGCCTGCCACCTCGCGGCCGATATAATCATAGAAAAGACAAACGATGTTGCTTCCTCCTTCGACACAAGCCGCCAATACATCAGTGAACCTTCCTTCTTTCTCCCAAATTTGTCCGTTGTATATTCCGAATCCCCCTTCTGACATATCGTTATCCTCCTTTAAAGTTCCCTTGCTTTTGCAACAATTTCTTTGATCTTCTTCGGATCTTTATATCCGTTCGTCTCTACCGAACTGCTTACGTCAATACCGTAAGGGCGACACTCTTTGACCGCCTGTTCCATATTACCGCAATGAATGCCTCCTGCAATGAAAAACGGTTTATCCATAACGGGAATCAACGACCGGTCGAAGGTCTTCCCCGTGCCTCCGTATGATCCCTCATGATAAGCATCCAACAACAAGTAATCGCAAGATAGCTCCATCCCTTTTTCGATATCGGAAGCATCCTTTACCCTGATTGCCTTGATAATTTTGTTTGCAATCTCGTTTTTCAACTCGTTTATGTATTCCCGGTTTTCATCGCCGTGAAGCTGGACAAGATCGATAACACCGTCACGGCAGAGCTTTACTATGTTCTTGATTTTCTCATTTACAAACACTCCTACCGCTTTGACGGAAGGATCCAAGCAGGCCTTCAGTGTTTTTGCTTTTTCTTCGTCAATTCTTCTCCGGCTCTCGGCAAAAACAAATCCGATGTAGTCCGGAAGAGCGATATTGACGGCATCAATATCCTGTTCTCTCGTTAAACCGCAAATTTTAATCGTAACCATCCTAACTCCCTCCGACATAAGGCTTTTCTTTTTCGCCTTTGAAGTATGCAAGCATCGCCTTTTTGTCCGCACTTTTCATCAGCGCTTCTCCGATCAAAACAGCATCCACCTTCGCTTCTTCGAGAAGAGCAATATCCTCTCGCGTTTGAATACCGCTTTCGGCTACGTACGGAATATCTTTTGGAATCAAGCTTCTTAGAGCAATACAGTTTCGGATATCAACCTCAAAGGTTCGAAGATTCCTGTTATTTACTCCGATGATTCTTGCTTCCGCTTTTAGAGCGGATTCGATTTCCTCCTTCGTATGGGCTTCCACAAGGGCGGAAAGCTTAAGATTGTCACAAATGCGGATATACTTTTTTAAAGTTTCGGTATCCAAAAGCCCGCAGATAAGAAGAACCGCATCCGCACCCAAAAGCTTGGATTCGTAGATTTGATATTCGTCGATAATAAAGTCTTTTCGAAGGACAGGGATGAAGGCCCTTTCGCTGATTTCTTTTAAATAGGCATCCCGCCCTTTGAAATGCTCGGGCTCCGTCAGCACCGAAACGGCACTTGCACCGGCTTCTTCGTATTCCGCGGCTATTTTTAAGTAAGGGAAATCCGGTGCAAGGATACCTTTGGAAGGAGAAGCTTTTTTCACCTCGCAAATGAAGGATATCCCTTCCTTTTTCAATGCTTTCTCGAAAGCAAAATCATCCCGCTTGGTGAACCTTTTCACTTTCCCGTTCTCATAAACCGAAGCTTTCAATTCTTCAATGGGTACGTTCCTCTTCGCCGATACGATCCGTTTCTTCGCTGCTTCCGCCAAAGTCTGAAGAATCATACATATCACCTTCCTTTTAATCTTCCGAATTCGAAAGCTTTATAAATTCCTCAAGCCGGTCCCACGCTCTTCCGCTGTCAATGGCCTTTTCCGCCAGCTTCACGCACTCCCTTATCGTAATCCGGTCGTAGTACATGTAAAGGCAAAGAGCGGAGTTTAGAAGAACGATATCTCTTTTCGGCCCTTTTTCACCTAAGAGAATTCTTCTTGCAATCTCGGCATTCTCTTCCGGTCCTCCCCCGATTAAATCTTCGGGGCTGCAGTAATCAAAGCCCAATTGCCGAGGGTCTAAAAAGAAGCTGTTCAAATATCCGTTGTTGACTTCGCAGACAACGGTGGTAGCGGTTAAGGAGATTTCGTCCAAACCGTCGTGTCCGTGCACCACCATGGCTTTTTTCAACCCGAGGTTCGCAAGTACTCTTGCAAGAGGCTCCACAAGATTTTCATCGTAAACCCCCAGCAATTGCAAGCTTGCACCGGCCGGGTTTGCCAGCGGTCCTAGAATATTAAAAACGGTGCGCACTCCCAGTTCTTTTCGAACCGGTGCCGCGTATTTCATGGACGGATGATAGTAAGGCGCAAACAAAAAGCATAGACCGATTTCTTTTAGTATTTTTTCGCTTCTGGAAACGGGAATATCGATTTTAACCCCTAGGGCTTCCAATACATCGGCGCTTCCGCATTTGCTTGAAACGCTTCGGTTGCCGTGCTTTGCCACCGGCACCCCTGCCGCCGATAGGACAAAGGAAGAAACGGTAGATATATTAAACGTGTAGGATTGGTCTCCTCCGGTTCCTACGATATCCAGGACATCTCCTTCCGTTTTCAGCTTCGTTCCGCACTTTCTCATAACGGAAGCACAAGCGGTGATTTCATCAATGGTCTCGCCTTTCATGCGCAATGCGGTAATGAAGGAGGCGATTCGAGCGTCCGAAGCATTGCCGCTCATAATTTCATCCATGACCGACAAGGTCATTTCATAAGACAAATCTTCACGATTCAATAATTTACGGATCGCTTCCTTGATCATGACCTTTCACCTCCTATTCCTAAGAAATTTTCCATAATGACAGCACCTTTCGGTGTTAAAATGGATTCCGGATGAAATTGAAGGCCGTATATTTCGTAATCTCTGTGCTTTACGCCCATGACTTCGCCTTCGAAATCTTCCGCGATAACCAAAAGATTATCCGGAAGAGACATACGGTCCGCAACGAGAGAATGGTATCGGGCCGCTTGAATAATAGGAGGAAGACTTTTGAATACACGGCTTCCGCCGGCGATATGGATATTGCTTTGTTTTCCGTGTACAAGGCGCTTCCCTCGAACAATGGATGCGCCGAACACCTCGCATACGGCTTGATGACCGAGGCAGATTCCGAGAATAGGAACCTTACCCTTCATCCGGTCGACGACCTCTTCGCATATGCCGGCGTTCTTCGGATAGCCCGGACCGGGAGACAAGATAATATGGGAAGGAGACATGTCTTCCACTTGTTCGGAAGTACATTCATCGTTTCGGATGACGCGAATATCCGGACGGATTGCTCCTGCAAGATGTACCAAATTGTACGTAAAGCTGTCGTAGTTATCAATGATTAATATCATTACTCATTCACCTCCCCTGCAGAAAGTATCGCTTCCGTGACGGCCTTGGCTTTATGCCCCGATTCTTCGTATTCTTTTTCGGGAATACTGTCCGCCACAATTCCTCCTCCGGCCTGAACGTACACCTTATCCTTCTTCTTTACCGCCATACGTATGGCAATGCAAATGTCCATGTTGCCGGTGAAGTCAATATAGCCGATAGCTCCCCCATATATTCCCCTCGGCTCTTTTTCAAGCTCTTCAATAATTTCGCATGCACGAATCTTCGGAGCTCCGGACAAGGTACCTGCCGGCAAGAGAGCTTCGATGGCATCGAAGGCGTCTTTTTCTTCCCTGATGATTCCTTCAACTTCGGAAACGATGTGCATGATCTTTGAATAACGTTGAATGGATTTGTAGCTCACAACTCGTACACTCGCAAATTTTGATATCTTGCCCAAATCATTTCTTGCAAGGTCCACCAGCATGTTGTGTTCCGCCAATTCTTTCTCATCCTCAAGAAGCTCCCTTTCTAACGCTTTGTCTTCCTCCCGGTTTTTGCCCCGAGGTCTCGATCCTGCTATGGGAAAAGTGGAGAGAACTCCGTCTTGAAGCCTGACCAGGGTTTCCGGAGACGTACCGATCAATTGGAGATCTTCATTTTGCAAAAACACCATGTAAGGAGACGGGTTGGTTGTTCGTAATACTCGATAGGCATTCAGCAAACTGTCCGCATATTCCGTTTCGAATCGTCGGGACAAAACCGCTTGGAATATATCTCCCTGTTTGATATATTCTTTTGCCCGTTCCACCATCCTTTTGTACTCTTCCTTTGATAAATTGCAAGTAAAGAAAGGTTTGCTTTTGATTTTCGCCTTAGGCAGTACGGTTTGCTCCGTCACCATACTCGCAATTTGATCTATATCGGAAAGCGCTTTTTTGTAGTTCTCTTCCGGCCGGTCGCTTTTCATGTTGACAATGATGCCGATCTTTTGCCTTAGGTGGTCGTAGGCAATGACTTTGTCAAAAAGCATGACGTCAAAATCGTTGAATTCACCGCTTCTTAGCTTTAGAACCGGCTCCGCATATCCGATCATGCCGTAAGCAAAATAACCTACATATCCTCCGGCAAAAGGCGGCAAACCTTCGATCTTCGGTGCCCTATATTCCGAAAGATAAGCCCTTAACACTTCGAGAGGTTTTTTAGAGTATACCGTTTTTTTCTCTTGCTCTTGTTCTTCAATGATTACCTTGCCGTCTTTACAAACAATACGGGCGGTAGGATCAAAGCCCAAGAACGAATATCGGCCCCATTTCTCACCCCCTTCGACGCTCTCAAGAAGATAGCACCTGTTGCTAATCCCTAAAATTTTTCGTAAAAGAGCAATGGGAGTCGTAATGTCCGCATAGATTTCCTTCATAATCGGTATGATGTCGTACTCCTTTGCCAATTGCTCCGCTTCACCGTAACTCGGGGTTCCTTTCATTTCGTCGTCACCTCGCTTTTCAAACGTTGATTTATTGATATAAAAAAAGCCTTTGTCCCGAAATAGGGACAAAAGCTCGTACTTCTGTGGTGCCACCCAAATTGGCGCATGATAACGCCCGCTCCTTGTTGCATACCATCATATGCATCCCCCTGATAACGGGCAGGATCCCCGTAAGCGCCTACTCTCTTTCGATTTCGGGCTTCCCTCACAAGCCCATTCGGAATAATCTTGCAGCCGCACTCCCACCGCCGGCGGCTCTCTGGATGCAAGTCCTTATTCTTACTCCTCTTGTTCAACGGTTTGATGATGAGATATATAATTGCGGTCGATCATAGCATATGGCCATGCACTTTGTCAAATAAAATTTTGGGAAAATATTCTTCTGTTTATGTAAAAATCTATTCTCACGGATTATTGATCTATTACTTATCCGAAAAGATGAAGGTTATAAACTCCTCCACTTCATTCCATGCCGTATTCGCCTCCGAAAGCTCTGGAAACAGCGCTTGGAACACATGAAACATGCCGGGGTAAACGGTTTGTTGAACGGATACGCCCGCTTCTTCGGCTTTTTTTGCGACATGAAGAGTATCGTTTAAAAGGATTTCATCTCCTCCTGCCTGCATAAGCATAGGAGGAAATCCGCCGTACTCGCCGTAATACGGCGAGATATACGGGTCGTCGGCTCGGTTATCGCCTACATATGCAGGCTTTCTGCGTTGGTAATTCAGGTTTGTCCACGGCGACATGGTGATGACGGCAGCGGGCATGGGCAAGTCGTGATCCTTTAAATAGAGGCAGGTTACCAAAGCCAATCCTCCCCCTGCCGAATCTCCGGCAATAATGATATGCTCCGGCAGGTATCCTAGATCCAAAAGCTTTCGATAAGCCAATAGAGCGTCCTCTAACGCCGCAGGATAAGGGTGCTTCGGCGCCACTCGGTAGTCTACGGTTAATACGGAAGCTCCGCTTATCTTGGCGTACTGCACCGCCATGCGGCGATATGTAGTGCCGTTATCCTTTAATGAACGTGTATAGGCTCCGCCGTGAAGCTGTAAGATGACCTTATCCGATTCCGTGTCCTTTTTCTTTATCCATTCCATGGCGATTCCGTCAACCTCGACAATTTCCAAAAAATACTCGTCCGGAAAGACCCAATCGGTGTTCAGACGATTTAACACTTTTACATTCTTGTTTTCATCGAAGGAGAATCGGTTT
>JAAYHZ010000020.1 GCA_012744235.1 Clostridiaceae bacterium | reverse complement strand
TATCCCGGCGCCATGAAAGAAACCTTGAAAAAAGTATTCGGCCCTTCCTTTATACCCGTATATATCAACGGTTTTTGCGGAAACATCAACCACTTGGATTTTGAAAAGGGATTTCATCAAGCTCCGGAGCATTATAAACGGATGGGCAGGATGCTGGCGGCGGAAGTTATTCGTACGCGAGAAACGGCACCGTTGTGCGACAACGTGAAAATTGACGGCGCTCACGAATATTTTACGATTCCCACGAGAGAACCGGACGAAGAGCTTTTAAAATGGGCTGCAAAGGTTCGGCAAATGGAAACTCCGTCGGTCGTAGACCGATTCTATGCCGAACAAGCTTTTCTATTCCAAAAGGAAGGCGTAAAGCAAATTCCCGTTGTGATACAAACCTTAAGAATCGGCGATTTGGCCTTATACGGCATGCCGGGGGAAATTTACGTGGAATTTGCTCACTATCTTAAGAAACATTCACCGAGTAAATTCGTTATGTCTGCGAACTTGGCAAACGGATGTGTCGGTTATATCCCCATCAAAGAGCTGTTTAAACCGGGAATTTACGAAGCAAGGCTTTGTGTAACCAGCCAATTGATTCCCGATGCCGGATATATCATGCAAGATCGATTGTTGGAATTGGCAAAAAAAATTTGGTAATAGATTTTTAAAGAGCAACCGTCCGAGCAGAAAATCGGACGGTTGCTTTTATAAAGGTGCGGGAATCGAATGCCGACTTTTGCCGCGTGTTTTTTCACGTTGCGAAGGATTTGAAAAAAAACTAAATTATGATAAGCTATAACAAAGAAACCTCGGTATTGCTATAGGTATGTGATTTTAATGGAAGATGAAAGAATTCAAAATGCTAAAATAAATAAAGCGGAAGTCACGTTTACCAAATCCATTCCCTACAAGGTCTATTTATTGGATTACAGCAGCATTACGGGAACGTCCTATCATACCCATGATTATGTGCAGATATGGTATGTATTAGAAGGCAGCTGCGGACATTTTGTAGACGGGACAACCTACCGACTAACCAAAGGCAGTCTTTTTATCTTGCCTCCTTTTGTCAGCCATCAAATCCTACCCTTTGGAGAGACCGGCTTGAAAATTTTCGGTTGCGAGTTTTCTCCTTCTTTTGCAGATGAAGCGATGCGAAGCATTGTTTCCGGTCCCGGGAAATTTAATGCCGAATACATGAAACCGATTTTTAATATTACAAATGTTCTGCAGCCCAATCTTTGTCTGACCGGACAAGCCACCGTTGAAACGGAAGCTCTTTTTACGAATATGCTTAACGAGTTTACTTTCGAGCGCAAATACTTCGATATCAACATTAAATCCGATTTAATCAAATTGCTCATTCTTATCGCACGGGAAAACGCCGACGGCGAGGAAAACTTACGTATTCGAATTTATGACAGTTTCAAAGAAAACATGAACAAAGCCATTGATTATATTAACAATCACTACTCGGCTAAAATCTATATCGAAGATATATGCAAAATCGCTGCCATGTCCAAAACCTATTTTTCACACTATTTCAAACAATCGACGGGAAAAACCTTTACCGAATACATCAATCATTTGCGAATCCGAAAAGCCATGGTGCTTTTGGCGGAAACAAAAGACACCATAACGGAAATTTGCCAATCCTGCGGGTATAACGACATTACTTACTTCAACAGAGTATTCAAAAAAGAAACCGGAAGCTCACCGGGGCAATACCGCCGGAAACTGCAGAAAACATAACCGATGATTATAAGCAAAAGATGTATATATAACGGCAATCGAGGACAACCGTCTTTTGATTCGGGGAATACTGTCGGATCGCCGGGTTAAGATGACGGTGAAAGACGCAGGAACCGAAGAAGACCGGCAGGGGATGAGCTTTGAAATCATAGAACAGATGACGATTTAAACGTATAATAAAAAAACAAACACGAATAAATCAATTTAATGCCAACCTCATTATTTTGCGGTATAATCAATGGGAATACAACAAGGAGGACTCATCATGAAATTTCAATACCTAGGAACAGCGGCGGCGGAAGGCTGGCCGGGGATATTTTGCCAATGCGAGTTTTGCAAGAAAGCCATAAAAGCCGGCGGAAGAAACATTCGTACCCGTTCCCAAGCCATCGTGGACGATAAGCTTTTGATTGATTTTCCTCCGGACACCTATATGCATGTATTGTACGGAGGTCTGGATTTGGCAAGCGTAAAACATTGCCTGCTTACCCACAACCACAGCGATCATTTGTATCCTGAAGATATCGGAATGAGAAGAACGGGGTTTGCTCATTTTACGGAAGAAGCTTGTTTGACCTTTTACGGAACGGAAGGCGTAGGCGTACCCGTTAAAAAAGAAATGGAAGACGCCCGGCTGGAAAGAGACAATCGCGTAGCTTTTCAAGTCATCACGCCTTTTCATCCCTTCACCGTTGAAGAATATACCGTTATTCCTTTGCGTGCCGATCATTCCGCTTCATCGGACCCTGTTATTTATGTAATTCAAAAAGAGGACAAGACTTTGCTGTACGCTAACGATACCGGATATTTCCCTGATGTATCGTGGGAATATCTGGAGAAGAATGAAATCAAGTTCGACTTTGTATCTCTCGACTGTACTTGCGGACTTTTGGACTGCAGCCGAGGACATATGGGCTTTTCAACATGCATCGAGGTGAAGGAGCGGCTGATCTGTACGGGATGCACCAAAGAGAACACTAGGTTCTGCCTGCATCATTTTTCTCATAACGGAAAGGCTATCTATGACGAACTTGTACCCCTTGCGGAAAAAGAAGGTTTTTTGGTTTCTTATGACGGTATGATCGTCCGAATTGAATAAATAAAAAATGCGAATCCTCAATAACACATTGAGGATTTTACCTTTTTCACATAAAAAAACAAATAAAAAAAGAGAGGTGTCGTCATGAATACGAACAAACTATTTTCGCCGGCAAACTCACCCGAAAGCGTAGGCATTCCTTCGAAAGCCGTTCTTGAATTTTTGGAAGGAATAGACCGAGATCGCACCTGTATGCATGGATTTTTATTGGTACGCCACGGTCTTATTGCCGCAGAAGGCTACTGGGCGCCGTATCATAAAGACAGCATGCATCGCATGTATTCCGTCAGTAAAAGCTTTGTATCTCTTGCTATAGGTTTAATGATTGACGAAGGGAAACTGTCATTGAACGATCCCGTATCGAAATTTTTACCCGACAAATGCCCCGAAAACCTTCATCCGTATACGGCACAAGCAACCGTAAGAGATTTGTTGATGATGGCGACTCAAAATCCTCGTAATTCTTACGGACGTGGGGATAAGGACTGGGCGGCTACCTTTTTCCATATGAATCCTACCCATCCGTCGGGAACGATCTTTTCCTATGATACGGCCGCTACCGTCGTTCTTAACACCATTGTGGAACGAATCAGCGGTATGCCTTTCTTAGAGTATATGCGGCCCAAGCTTTTGGATCCTATCGGCTTTACGAAAGAAGCTTGGTGTATCAAAACGCCGGAAGGAACGTCTTGGGGAGGCTCCGGAGTCCTTTGCAAGCTAAGAGATATGGCGAAATTGGCTTACGTTTGCTTAAACAAAGGAAAATGGGGAGACAAACAATTGATTTCAAAAGAATATATCGAAGCGGCCACCTCCAAGCAAATCGACAATTCCAATATTGCCATCGAGACCCGAGAAGGATACGGATATCAAATATGGAGAGAAAAAAACAACGGCTTTTCCTTCCGAGGAATGGGAAGCCAATTGGCTTATTGCTTCCCCGACAAAGACTTCATTTTCGCTTGCATATCCGATACCCAAGGAGCGGGACCTACCGGTTTCGGTATCCAAAAGCATTTCGAGCGGCTCTTTGAGAAAATATCCGACGAACCGCTTCCTGAAGATCCGGAAAGCTTAGCGAAATTGAACGAAAAAATAAAGAGTCTTCACATTTTGCCTGAATACGGAGCGCTACACTCTTCTTACGTAGATAAAATCAACGGCGTTTGGTATGAACTCAATGAAAATCCTATGAATATCACAAGAACGAGACTGATCTTTGAAGGCGACGAAGGCGTTTGGGAATATGAGAATGCTTCGGGATTCAAAAGCCTAAGATTCGGAATCGGCAAGAAAGTAGCAGGGCATTTCCCGCAAACCAATTACTACATGGAGCAAATCGGAAAGGAATCCGGAATTCCGTACAAATGCTTGGCATCCGCCGCTTGGATGGAAGAGCATAAGCTGAATATGCTGGTTTACATCACCGATATCTATTTGGGTACTTTGAAAATTACTTTTTCGTTTAAAAACAACGACATTGCCATTTACATGAGAAAAGTAGCCGAATGGTTTCTGGATGAATACCATGGTATCGCAAGCGGTACGGTGCAAAGTTAAATTAAAATTTTAGGAGGGTCCGCTATGTTTGAGAAAGAAATAACCGCCACGTTATACCCTTCCGGTTTCAAAAAAGGAGATTCCAACTTTAATTCGCTTTCCGTCTTGAGCGACGGATTGGTCTATTACACCATCAGCTCCCACGACCTGAACACCCACGGGAGAGTTTATCGTTTCGATCCTGAAACGGGGAATGTTTCTCTTTTTGCATACCTAGGCGATGTTACGGGAGAGACCGGGAAAAAGTCTCTTCCACAAGGGAAATCCCACGCCCCTTTTATGGAGACCGAAGATAAAATCTATATCACCACTCATTATGGATATTACCAAGGTAACGACGGTAAAGAAGAACCTGCGCCTCCTCCGGAAGGATATACGCCTTATCCCGGAGGGAAGATTATAGAGTACGATAAAAAAAGTAAAAGGTTTACCGTTCTTGCAACGGCTCCGTCGGAGGAAGGTATCATCTTGTCCGGTATGGATGCCCAAAGAGGAATGATCTATTGTTTAACATGGCCGAAAGGCATATGGATGACCTATGATATAAAAACGGGGTCAACCGAGGTGTACGGGCAAGTATCTCGCGGAGGAGAAGTAGGCCTCGGAGAAAATTATTTCTGCCTCTGCCGCATGGTCGCCATTGATCCGAGAACCGGCGATGTCTATTTCACCAACCCGGACGGAGAAATATTCGTCATGGATTATGAAACGAAGAAAATTAACACCGTTAAATGGGCTTCCATGAAAAAGGATATTTTCGGATCTTGGGACCCGCACAAGGGAGGACACCAAGGGTACAATTGGCGAAGCATATTCTGGCATGAAGGTCACCGTTTGTTCTACGGTGTACACGGAAAATCCGGATATTTGTTTACCTTCGATCCTCTCAAGCAAAAATTGGAAGTCATTACGCGGATATGCAACGAGATGTGTATCAAACACGGAATGTACGAGCTGTTCCGTTACGGCTACATGACGCTGACGAAGGATCCCGTAAAAGACAACATCCTGCACTATATTTCCGGTTTTGAAATGCCGGATCAAAAAAGCAAGCCGCAAAATGTCCATGCAGGAGGGTATTTGTCACTGACCACTTATGATTTGTCTTCGGGTAAGCTGACGGACCACGGGGTCATTAAGCTTTCCGACGGACGATATCCCACAAATACCCAAACCATTGCGGTACATCCGAACGGCTATATCTATACATGCCCTTGGATTCCGGCTTCTAAGGAAGACGGATATGAAAAAGATTACCAATGCGATTTAATCGGTTTTCGAAATCCGATTCATGTATCGGATTAACATTAGGAGGTGCACATGAATAAAATAAACGTTTATGCATATCACGGTTCTTTTTCTACGATCCGTGAAGCGGCTTTTGCCGAAGCAAACATTGATTGGTTGGATTCCGGCAATCCTCTATGCGACATTTGTACCGAATCCTTTGCAGCCTATAAGCTTTACGACTACTTAAAAAAGGCGGAGCTTGATTATGTATCATTAATCGATAATCTTTCGGATGCGGAAGCAAATGATTTGACCTTTGTTATTGCCGGGAAAAATTCAAGCCGGGAGATATTCTCATATTTAGGTTTAAAGGATCTGCCGAACCCGTTATCGTCAAAGGACGGTTATATCATCCGGGAGCTCCCGGGTCTTGAAAAGCGAATTCTGCTGTACGGGAATTCCCGCATCGCCGTCTTGTATGCCATGTATCACTATTTGAAGACACAAGGCTTTGCCTTTATATCTCCGGACGAGTACGGGTTTGTTATTCCCAAGCTTGAAAAATTGACGCCGTTAAACGATACCGTTGTCGAAGAGCCGGACTACAAAACAAGAGGTTTTTTGAGCGGCTATTCCGATGATACCAACGAGCAATTCTTGGAATGGATGATTGCCAATCGCTTGGATAATATGTCGCTTCATGAAGTGAAAAACGTTCCTTTCGTGAAAAAGCTGGGAATCAAAATCAGCGGCGGAGGCCATAAAGCTATGTACGAGTATTTACCTGCCGATCAACCGGATCCGAATTATATACCCGCTCCGGGAGAGCCTCCGAAAACCTATTTCGAAACACATCCGGAATGGTTCGCACTGAGGAACGGAAAGAGGGAAGCCGGCGTTAACAAGGATGCCGCCGCCAAAGGCTACTATACCGGCAATAATTTCTGCATGTCCAATAAGGATGCGGTTAAAGAGTTTTGCAAAAACTTTTTGAACTCCATTATAGGCGGGTCATTAAAGGATGCGGACTTTATTAACGTATGGCCTTTAGACAACGGCAAATGGTGCGAATGCGAAGAATGTGCCAAGCTGGGAAACTATACTCGCCAAATTCTGCTGGTGGCATACGAATTGATGAAAGCCATCAAAGATGCACAAAAGAAAGGACATTTAAAACGCGATATTCTATTGATTGTGCCCGCTTACCATGAAACGTTGCCGGGTCCGGACAAACCTCTGCCGGAGGATTTCGATTACGACATGATCACCGTGAATCTATTTACCATTGAGCGCTGCTATGTTCATGATTTGTTTGATGAAAGATGCACGGAAGCCAATACAATCTTAGCGGATCGAATCAGGGAATGGACGATGAAAGAGGATCGGTATTACAAAGGGGATTTGGTGATCGGCGAATACTTTAACGTCAGCTCCTTTGCATCCATACCGGTAGTTTTGGCGGATCGTATAGCAAAAGATATGCCGGATTACTATAAATGGGGAGCAAGACACTTTAATTTCATGCATATGATTTCCGACAGCTGGGGTGCAAAAATCATTAACAACAATCTGTATGCCGCTTTATTATGGGATATCGATTTGGACGTTGAAGCCTTCATCGACCAAATGCTGAATGTATTTTATGAACAAAAAGCGGCGGACGTGAAGAGCATTTTAAAGAAAGTCGAAAAAGCATTGGAAAACTGCAAATATATATTCCATTACCAATTTGTGGACGGCGTCATTAACGCTCTGAAGAGAAACATTACCAAGGACAAACCCTTCGTTTCGAAACACGTGCAATTCGATAAAATATTGGACGATCCCAATGCCGGAATTGACTTTGAATCGGGCTATGCAATGTTGAAGGAAGCATATGCCGAATCCGTCATGCTCTATGAAGGCGAAAAGGAAGGTGCCGTTAAAGAGCGGCTTTGGCAATTGAAGACCCATTTGGAATACGGAACGGACCTTTACACCATTTATCGTTTGATATTGCTGTATTCCCAAGCGCACAATAAAGGCGAAAATGAAAGCTGCAAAAAAATTGCAAAAGAGATGAAAGATTTGAACGAGCAATGTACCGCCATCCATTGGGCTTTGAAGGGATACAAGAGCGAACGGATGTTCTTCGACAGCTTGGCAGCCGCAAGCTGGCAAATACAGCTGTATGAAAGAATTATCGAGCAAGAAGCGCTAACCGGAGCGAAAGCGGAATTAACGTTGTAAGCAAAAGCAAGATAAGGCCTTCCTTCGGGAAGGCTTCATAGAGTAAAGT
>JAAYHZ010000155.1 GCA_012744235.1 Clostridiaceae bacterium | reverse complement strand
TCAATTTCCGATGTACAGTGCCATACCGAACAGGGTAGAAAAAAAGATTCCTGCTTTTGTTCATATTTGCTTTAGAGATAATATACCCGATAAATACATGCCTGTGGAGGAGATCTGTGATAACGGATTTGCAATCTTTGCATTCTGCTATCAAGATATTGTTCCGGACAAGAAGGAAGGTTTATCGGAAGGATTAGGAGGTCTTATCTTTCAGGGTAGAAAAAGAAATCCCGAAGATTGCGGAGCCATTGCATTGTGGGCTTGGGCGGCGTCTCGCGTTATGGATTATGTCCAAACAATAGATTCAATTGATCGTTCGAAAATTGCGGTTGTTGGACATTCCAGATTAGGGAAAACCGCTTTGTTAGCCGGAGGTCTCGATCCTAGGTTTTCTTATGTGATTTCCAATGATTCCGGATGTTCCGGTGCTGCTATAACCCGGGAAAAGACCGGAGAACATATTCTGCACATTACGAGAACATTTCCGCATTGGTTTTGCGAGAATTATACCCGGTATGCCGAGAAGGAACATCTTTTGCCTTTTGATCAGCATTTTTTACTGGCTTTGTCGGCACCTAGAAAGGTGTATGTAGGAAGCGCAACACTAGACCAATGGGCTGATCCCTATTCGGAATATCTTTCTTGTGTTGCGGCCGGTCCCGTATTTGAGTTATTGGGCTTAAAAGGTTTTATTCATCCGAATGAATACCCAAAAGGCGGAGATGAATTTCACGAAGGAAACATTGCATATCATCTTCGTGCCGGTACCCATTACTTCAGTCGTTATGATTGGCATCGGTATATGGAATACATAAAAAGGACATAATGGGGGACGGTTCTCATATTTATGGATTATGTCGCTACAAAGAGTAATGGTAAAAGGTGAATTTTATGGAGTTTCAAATAAAAACAACAAAAGATCAAGCTTTCTATGATATAACGTCCTTTGTCGAAAGGGCAATAGATGAGAAGGGCGTTAAAGAAGGATTTGCCGTGGTTTTCGTTCCGCATACAACAGCAGGAATAACCATAAATGAAAAAGCCGATCCGGATGTAGTTACCGATATTTTATCCGATCTTAATCGTGTATTTCCATTCAGCAGACAACACCTTCATTTTGAAGGTAATTCTCATGCACATATAAAAGCCTCTTTGACAGGATCGTCTTGTACAGTCATTATTGAAAATGGCAGACTCAAATTGGGTACTTGGCAGTGTATCTATTTTTGCGAGTTTGACGGTCCTAGAAACAGAAAGTTTTTTGTAAAAGTAATACCGGGGTAAATCATTGTTAAATTCAATAATGAATGAGAACCGTCCCCATTTTTAAATCGGACGGTTCTCATTTATTTTGAACTTACGAAGCGATATTAAAAATTCGTCCCGAATCACCGATTTTTATTATTAGCATATATTGTCATTATACAAAACGGCTATGTGCTAAAGACAATGAGGTGAGAACGGTGGATAATAAAACCAATCCTAAAATATACACTCCTCCCGGATGGACCGTATCATATGTAAAATCCGGTTCGACTGATAAATCCGAAGCGAAAGTTTTCGATTTGCAATACGGTATTCAAAGATCGGTTGCAAATCGATATTTAAATGAAGTTGATCGTATATCTATTCATTATTTCTCGGAGAATAAAAATATTGTTTTTACACGTTGTTCATTGGAAATCACATATAAAGATTCGATTTTAAGCGAAAATGCACCGGTTACCATAAAATTGCCAAATGTATGGGAGCAAATAAGTCAACCTAACGGTTCGGTAAACAAAGGAACCATTAATTTTTCTAATATACCGACCGGTGACGAAGTTATAGGCGGCAATTACATCCAAGACCACATTAGTATTTTTATTGCAGCGAATCAATCTTTCGATTTAAATACAATTAATGTAAATTTAAAGGACACGGATACCCGGTCTTCTATAATTTAATAAGCTATTCATCGATCTGTAAAAGCTAAAAAAGCGGAGCGAGATGATATTCCGCTTATTTTTTAATTGTATCGTCATGATTATCGGTTATTTATAAATAATTACGGTTGTTCCGATAGGCACTTGTGAATAAAGTTCATTGACATCATCGTTAAACATTCGAATACAGCCGTTAGAAGCTTTTGTACCTATCGAACTAGGATTATTTGTTCCATGAATACCGTATCCTCTTGCAGACAATCCCATCCATCTTGTTCCATATGGCCCGCCGGGATTCATTGCTTTATTTATGATTACAAATGTTCCGATTGGACTTGGTGTTGAAGGTTTTCCTACGGCTACGGGATATGTTTTGACGAATGTTCCTTGTCTATAGAAAGATAATGTTTTCGCATTTAGACTTATAGTAATTAAATAGGGAAGAGGCTGAACGGGTAAGCAAATCATTTGTCCAATGCGAAGAGATTCAGGCTTTATTCCGGGGTTTGCATCCATCAAGCTTTGCAGAGAAATATTAAAGGCATGTGCAATGGCATACAATGTATCTTGGCTTTGAATAACATAATAATTTGATGTATTGCAAGGCGGTTGGAGCGAATCGCTTTTCGGAATACAAATAATTCTTGCAACTTGTAAGCTTTCCGGTAGCAAACCGGGATTAACAGCCATAATATCATTTACAGTGACATTGAATTGTTGTGCAATGCTGTACAGTGTATCTCCGGGCCGGATTGTATATGTGATAAAATCTGCAGGGCATCTTCCGTTATATGGTATGTAATTCATTTCATATTCTCCAAAATTTTATTGCCACAATAGTATATTTCCGTTATGTTAACATTGTTACAATTACATTTTCTTCGATTGAAAAATCCTGATTGTGTTACAATTATGAAAAAAGTTATTACATCGCAGCAATATCTTTTTTGTCGGAACAATTTTTTGCTTCTACAAGCTACTCAAAGAAGAGAATCGAAATCTCATTTTCTTTGTTTATTGAGCTTTTAGCAATAGCGGTATTAATGGAGGTTGATATGAAAGATAGCTATAAAAAGATTATATTGTTTACAACGAGCTTAGGGGCTTTTATCATTCCTTTTATGACTTCATCGGTAAATATTGCTTTGCCTGCGATTAGCAATGATTTGCCTATGAATTCCATATTATTAAACCGGGTCGCTTTGTCCTATACCCTTTTTATGGCTATTTTTGTATTACCTTTTGGTAAATTGGCAGATATCTTAGGCAGGAAAAAACTGCTTCTAATCGGTCTAATCCTATTTACCGCCGCTTCCATTATCTGCGGTATTTCAAACAGTGCTAATATGCTAATAGCCGGCCGGATATTTCAAGGAATAAGCAGCGCTACCATAACGGTGACCGTTGTATCGATTCTGACATCCGTTTATCCTACCGGTAAAAGAGGAAAGGCTTTGGGGCTAAATGTGGCAATGACATACGTAGGACTATCTACCGGACCTTATTTAGGCGGCCTTTTGACGAAATACTTTGGATGGAGAAGTATTTTTACTTTTATCGCATTCATCGGCTTAATCGTAATCGTATCTCTGTTAACCGTAAAACAAGATTGGAAGGCTGCAACCGTTGAAAAATTTGACGGCGTAGGTTCGGCTATTTTTGCGTTATCGGTTCTGTTAATCATTACGGGATTTTCATGGATAAGTACAAGCTTTGGATGGCTTTTAATTTTACTTGGTATTGCTGCCGCCTTTTTATTTGTAATTATCGAAAAAAAGGTTCAACAACCTGTGCTTGATATAGAGTTGCTTAAAGGAAACAGGGTTTTGTTCTTTTCGAGTCTAGCCGCATTAATTAATTACAGCGCTACCTTTGCCGTTAGTTATTTACTAAGTTTGTATTTACAAATTATAAAAGGTTATGACCCGGCACAAGCCGGTCTGGTATTAATGGCTCAACCGGTTGTTATGGCAATATTATCGCCCCTTGCAGGAATAGTATCGGACAGGATTCACCCGATTAAGGTAGCTTCGATGGGAATGGCCATTACAACTTTAGGCCTTACGCTTTTTATCTTTTTACAATTGCAAACCGGTATTGTTTATATAGTGAGTGCATTGGTCGTGATCGGTTTTGGTTTCGCATTCTTCACCTCTCCGAATACAAACGCTATTATGAGCTCCGTAGAAAACCGGTATTACGGTGTTGCGTCGGGTATTTTAGGTTCAGCTCGAACCATCGGGCAAACATTAAGTATGGGATTAGCGACATCCATCATTACCATCTCTATCGGCTCCGCTCAAATGGCTGTCGACCATGCTCCGGAATTGTTGTCTTCCATCAAAGTAATATTTACCGTTATATCCGCACTTTGCTTTTCCGGAATATTCGTTTCTTTTGCAGGTAAAAGCATGTCAAAAAAAGAGAGCAAAAATGAACAATAGACAAAAAAGCGACTTCATTGAGGAGATGAAGCCGCTTTTTTCATCGGTTTAACCTAACTTACACAGCAAAGAACCTTTGGCAAAATAGATCTGTTTTTTATCGCCGACAATAGCATATCGAATATCGCTTCCGGTTTCTACTTTTTTTATGATTTCGAACCCGGGAACCTTCACAAATAAAGCTTCTCGGCAGTGGAAAACAACAAGAGTTTCATGGTCGTAAGCAAGCAATCCTGTTAAAGGAGGACCGTTGTCGGTAACCTGATAGTTTAATACCGTTATTCGATTCATACTGTTCGCATCGAATACCGTAATTTCGTTGCCGGTTTTAACAAACAATAAATCATCAATTATAGCCATCGAACCGAGTTTGTGTTCAGTATCAAACTCTTCCTTCCACAAAACATTGCCTTCGTAATCCATTTTTACAAGCCAAACCGGGATGTTTCGATAGGGAAGGCCGTTGCCTTGGCCGGTTGTAGAGAAGAAAACGGCATTTTTCCCTGCAACTATAGATTCAATTCCTTGTTCGGGAATAATATTTTCATAGACGGAAACATGATCGGTTTTTACATCGATTTTGCTGATGGCTCCACCGTAGGTACCGTAATTGGCCATCCAACCGGTCCACACATTACCGTCAGCCCCGATCACGCTTCGAGTGTGAGGTCGAATATAGCGAGGATTCAATACTTCGATAGATTTAGGATTGATTCCTTGTTCCCACGGGCGGTCGGGATAATATACGGTGTGATCTCCTCCGCAATAGCTTGTTAAGTAAAGACGATCTTCAATAGGACAAATTCCGTATACTTCGCCTCCGAAGGTAGAAACCTCCAGTGTATTGTTATATTCTCCTGTATTTATATTGTATGAAAAAATCGTTTGGCCCAATCCGCTGGATCCCCAAATTGTATCTTTCCCGTCATAAGCTACTGTCAAAATAGCTGTAGGAGGAGCTTCCACCGGAATCCTCTTATATTCACGACTTCCGTCCGGTTGTTCGATATAATAGCTTTGTCCTGCAACACCGCACTTCACTTCAGCGGGATCCCATTTTGGCTTTCGAACATTGGGACCTCCGTGCTCACCGGTGTATTTAAAATTGCGAAGATAATCCAAAATATAAGGGTTTTTAATATTTGCCAAATTCATTTTTTCATAATTCACAACATCTTCGATTTGTTCCAGTGTATAGGGATCGTAAAAATACAATTCTTTGCTTTTATCGTTAATTCCGCATACAAAATGTTCATTTGCTTCTTTGACCATTGTTCCTTCGTTACCGAACTTCGTATACTTTTCACCTTCAATATCCCAAGACACCATATGTGTGTTTTTATATCCGGATGTTAAGAATATTTTCCCCGTAACCCCATTATATAAAGGACGTGTATAATTGTTTCCTTCATAAGGAGACATTCTGCCCATGTTTTCAAGTTTGTGCTCAACCGGATTGTATCGAAGCAATACTCCTCCCGGCCAAGTTCCGCCGTAAATACGTCCGTCGGACCCTTCTACAAGGTTCCAAAAATACTTTTCATGCTCATCTTTTAATGAGGGCAACCATGTTCTCGTTTTCAGATCCAAACAATGTAAATATCCGTATCTTGAACACGTACCGACCAAGAGTCTTTCATTATTCCAACATAGTAAAGCCCAAGCGCCCTCATCGGCGGGAATTTCAATTCTTTCGCCATTACCGGATTCAATATCGATAATTGCGATGATTCCTGTTCCTCCTGCAACGAAGCTTGAAAGTGCGAATTTTTGTTTTTGATCCAAAGGATCTAAAAACCTTTCCGATGCCATGATGCAGAAATTCCTGCAGGGGTATCCTAATTCTTGATATTTCATGCTGTCCTCCTTTCATGCATTTACTGCATGATATATGTAACAAAAGCAAGGCCGTATTTTCTATAATGTAGCAAATTTAATGAGTGAAAACAATAAAAATTGAGAACCGTCCCTTCAAAGAATGAAGTAACTAAACAGTTGTAAATATCCGGACATATAAATAAATGATATGTCCATTTGTTATATTTACTCCGATTAACTATTAATGTAAGGTTGATATTAGATAACATTTTTAATAGATAAAATTGGAGGGATATATTATGAAAAAGTTATCAATAGTTCTTGCTTTTGTAATGCTTGTCTCGTTTGTGGCTTGTTCCTCCCAAAGCGAAGCTCCTGCTCAGACAACAACAGGGGCGATAACAACGAAGGCGCAAACTTCGGCTGTCACGACAACGGCTGCGGCAACGACTACAACTACAAAAGCAGATGCAACAACGGAAGTTCAAAATCCTTTTGCAGAGAAAATGACGATTAATTGGTTGGTTGGCACCTATTCATCCCATTTATATGAGGAAGGCAGATGGGATGAACTGGAGTTAGAGGAGAAATTCAATGTAGACATTAAAATGTGGAATATCCTCGTTGACTCGAACAATATGGAGCAAGTCCAAATGATGTTGGCAGCCGGTGACGTTCCCGATTATGGTTTTTACTATACGACGGGAAAATACATGTATGACAACGGACTTGGAAGAACAATACCGTTAAAAATGATTCAGCAGTATTATCCCAGTTATTACAAGCTCATTCAAGAGGATCCGTTAGGCTTAAGCTTTAACTTGGTAGAGGGTACTACCGACGAGTATTACGGATTAGCCTTGTACACACCGTTATCCCGCCATACCGGATGGGTACCGATGTGGAGACTGGATTGGCTTGAAAACTTAGGATATGAAATGGACAATCTCACGGTAATGGTAAGCGCCTTAAATCCGGATAGATGGAATGACCGCGTATACTTTTCAACAACGAAATTTACCGTCGATGAAGTCGAGGAATTATTAAGAGCCTTTACAGAAGACGATCCCGATGGAAACGGAGTCGATGATACCTACGGATCGCCCTTTGCAAACTCCGCGTACGACCGATACATATCATACAACATGTTCGGTTTTGACCAAGACGCTTCTCATTTTTATAAAGATCCTGTGACGGGTGATTATGTTCCGTAATTCGCCTATACGCCATACAAAGACAATTTAAGCTTTTTAATGAGAATGCTTGACAAAGGGTAGATGAGATGGATTCCCGGAGAATTGGCTTATCATTTGGAATTGAGGGCCATTTGGAATACAGGTAAAGTGGGCTTTATGAATACTTTAGGCGCGCCGAGAGTTTTAGGTTTAGGATATAGCGACGGAAACGAATGGCCTCCTGCAAACATCTTGAACAATGTGGACCCGAATGCTACTTTTGTTATTACTCCTGTTCCCGGAGAAAACGGTAATTTCCGTCCTCACCAAGCGTTTAACTGGAGCACCATGATGTATCTTGTCGGTAACGTTTCGGATGAAAAACTCGCTCGAATCTTCCAAATGATTGAATATGCATACTTCGGAGAAGATTGGATGCGTTATAAATGGGGGATCGAAGGTGTGCATTACCAATGGTCCGGTGAACCTATGAACAGCCCCATTATATTTACGGATCCGGAGAAGATCCCGCCGAAATATGCAGGTAAAGGAACGACTGCGTTCGGTCAATTCGGAAATCTGAACTTTATTGATAATATTAACGTGTACTTCAATTTTGATGCCTTCTACATACAGTTTATCGAATACTGGAATCAGTATAGTCCGGACGGCTGGTTTGGTGACAGCTTATGGATATTGCCCGATAAATTGTACAGCCAATATACGATGCCGGCAGATAAATATGAAGAATTTACGGAGCTCCGAAACGAAACGAACAGCCAGATCAATACCGTCCATAGTGAATTTACAAAAAGAGTTTGGGGCGGACAAATATCCAATATTGACTCTGAATGGGAACAGTACATCGATCAGATTTATGCCGCAGGGTTAAGCGAGTGGGTAAAATTCTGGAACAGCGATGACATTAAGACTTACAATTATTATAGACAACAAAAATAAAATAAAAACTGCTCTATAAACGGAGTTATCCATAAGCAAAGTAAACGACATCTCTTCGACTTATACAATTGAATCGGAGAGGTGTCGTTTTATTAGGAAGGGATATTTTTTTTGGAAGGGACGGTTCTCAATAATTCTAAATAAACCAAAAATACGCGGAAAGCTTATACCCATACTGTGCTACAATCATTCCAGTATAGTTATACCGACTCTATTATTGGAGGTTTTCAATGAAAAATCGAATATATATTGATAGTGATTTATGTCTCGGTAAGTATGCCTACAAGCATCCCGCGCAAAAATGGAAAACAGAAGATATCTTGCGTGAAATGGATCGTACGGGAATTGCCGCTGCATTTGCATATCATGGATTGGCAAAACATTATTCGCCTGAATACGGAAACCGTCTTTTACTTGACGAACTGAAGAAAAGTGATCGTTTATACGGTTGTTGGGTGTTATTACCGGATGGATGCGGTGATTTCCCCGATATTGACACGTTTATTACACAAATGAAAGAAAACAATATTCGTTTAGCAAAGATGTTTCCAAGCAAGCATTTTTATTCATTTGATGAAGATACGGTAGGAAAACAACTTACGGGTTTAGAGAAAGCAGGGATTCCTCTTTTGATAGATTGGTATGAAGTTTCGTATAACGACTTAAATGCCGTTTTATCTCATCATCCCGGTTTGCATGTTATTCTTCAGGGGGCATCATGGGGACAAGAAAGGTACTTATACAGCATAATGACCAAGTACCCGAATACATACACGGATTTTACTTCATTCCAAAGCAATGAAAACATCGAGTATTTGTGCGAAAAGTTCGGTGCCCATCGCTTTGTATTCGGAACCAATATGCCTTTCAAAAGTCCGGGAGCTCATAGAGCACTTATTGATTATGCAAGAATATCCGAAGAAGAGAAGGATATGATCGCTTACAAAAACATAGCAAGACTAACCGGTATAGAACCGAAAGCCGTTAAGTTACCGGACGGTGATTTTCTGATGACCGAAGCCGCGTTGGGAAAACCTATCAGTGTACCGGTTTTTGATTCGCATACTCATCTGATTGAAGACGGAGGTTGTCACGGTACAGGAAGACCGATGTTGAAATCGGACATTGACAATATGGTTAGAGCATACGATTGCTTGGGAATCGATAAAATGACCATAGCCGCATGGCTCACAATTTTTGCCGATTATGAAGGCGGTAATTATATTACCTTAAATGCTATGAAAAAGTATCCTGATAGAGTTCTAGGTTATGCCAATATCGACCCCAATTATTCGGAAGACGTTGCTGCCGATGTCTATAAATGGCATGTTCAGTATGGATTTAAAGGATTAAAGCCTTTTTATAACCTTTCTCATCTCCGATATACGGATAAAAGATATGAAAAGTGGTGGGAGTTGGCAAATGATAAACACCTCTTTTGCTTAGCCGACCCCGGAGGGTATAACCACGGTCAATACATGCAAGATATCGATGAATTGGCAAAGAGATATCCGAACGTTTCCTTCTTTATGGATCATGGAGGACGGTCCTACGAAGTGGCGGATGATTATTCGGAGGTTGCATTGGCAAATCCGAATGTCTATTTGCAATTGACCTATACAACGGTTCCGTGGGGTATGGTGGAATATTTATCTGAAAAAATCGGACCCGAAAAATTCATGTTCGGTACGGATGCACCCATGAGAGATCCGAGACAGCAATTGGGATGGGTGGTTTACGCTGATGTTCCTATTGATCAGAAATTGATGATTCTTGCCGGAAATATGCAAAAGGTTGCTGACAGATGTAAATAACGTAAGGGTAGGGGAAGGGTAGGGGACGGTTCTCATCCGAATTGAAGGAACGTCCCCTTCCTATTTATAAATACTCTTCGACAGAAACCGTCAAAATACAAGAAGATGAATCTCATTTGCTATGAAACTCACTTAATGTTTAACGCTTGCTATATAATGAGGAAAACGGTTGTTTTAGTGTGAAAGAATATGGCAAGAACGGCACGAAAGAAAAATCCCGAAGCGAATCATCACATTATGTGCAGTAGTATCAGCGAGATAAAATTGTTCCGAGACGATGAAGACAAAAGAGAATATTTAAAACGCATGGCAAAATACCAAAGAAAATACCAATGCAAAATTTTGGCTTATTG
>JAAYHZ010000154.1 GCA_012744235.1 Clostridiaceae bacterium | reverse complement strand
GTACCGGTCGTAACGTTTTACTGATTAACGATTGCTTTTCGGAAGGGATGACAGAGGATTCGTAAATATTTCGGCTTTCACGAATTCCCAAGTAGGCATCCATTTGCTTCATGAAAGCAAGTTGGTTTTCACACATAATTTGAAGCTGCTCTTCGCTGCAGTTTTGGTATACCGTGCTGTTCAGCTTCTCGTCGTTAACTTTGACAAAAGGAATGCCTCCCACCTCGTAAACCTTCTTTACCAACTCCCGAGCAAGGAGGTTGTTGCATCCGTTTACTTCAATGAGTATCTTTTCTCCTTTTTTCAATTCCGTAGAATAGCAAATCAAATTTTCCGCAAGTTTCTTGTATCTAGGGTCTTTCATATGCGCCTCCAAAAGTTACACTCTTTTTTTATAGTATATCACAAATTGGTCGAAGCATAAGAGGCGTCTTCCTTTTCTTGTATCCCTTCCTCGGCGGATTTTTTTATCAGCTTGTTTTTTAAATAAAGGACGCAAATAAAGTGAGCCAATGAGGTTGCCACCCAAGAAGCCGGATAGCTTAAATACAGCATCAAAAGCGTACGATCCCATGCGAAAAAGGTGTATATCCAGCCGATTCGAACGCCTACCACACCCAAGATGGATATGCACATAGGAAGAATGGAGGCACCCATTCCCCGCAAGGATCCCACCAAGGTTTCCATGATCCCGCAGGTGAAGTAGGACAAGCCTAATACCGAAAGCCGTATCATTCCGTATCGGATAACCTCAACATTGTCGGGAGAAAACAAACCGAGCAGTTGCTCTCCGAATACATAGGTAAGAGTCCCCAAGGTGGCCCCGATGATTATGGCATAGACAACGCAAACTCTCAATATGCGGCCGATTCGCTCGTATTTTTTCGCTCCCACGTTCTGCCCCGTGAAGGACAAGGATGCATGGTAGAAGGAGTTGGTGGCTATGTAAATCAATCCGTCGATATTGGAGGCGGCGGTATGTCCGGCCATGGCCAATTCGCCGAATGAGTTAACGGAGGACTGGATGGCCACGTTGGATATGGAAAAAATGGAGCCCTGCACGCCGGCAGGAATACCGATTCGCATCATTCGAAGGAGCTTGTCCTTGTAAATACGAATCTCTTTTATGTACAAGCGGTAATATCCGTTGGAATGAAGTAAGCTTAAAACAACCAGCACGGCGGACAAAAACTGCGAGATGATGGTGGAAAGCGCCACGCCGGCGACGCCCATACGGAATACAATGACGAATATCAGGTTCAAAATCACATTCACGGTTCCGGAGATGCTTAAAAAGATAAAGGGGCGTTTCGTATCGCCTACGGCTCTTAAAATGGAGCTTCCGAAGTTGAAAACCATGGAGGCCGGCATACCGGCAAAATAGATGCGCATGTATACCACGGAGTGGGGCAAAACCTCCGCCGGGGTGCCCATGGCTTGTAAAAATACTTTAGCCAAAGCGATGCCCACGGCGGAGGATACAAAGCCGAAGATGACGCTGATCCCCATAGCCGTATGGACCGTTTGGCTGACGTTTTTATAGTCCTTTGCTCCATAGTATTGGGCGACCGCAACGCTTGCTCCTACCGACAGCCCTATAAACAGATTAATGATCAAATTGGTTAATGACCCCGTAGAGCCAACCGCCGCTAATGCCGTGCTTCCTACGTACCTTCCTACTACGATGGTGTCGGCGGCATTGTACAAAAGCTGGAGAATTCCGGACAGCATTTGGGGTATGACGAACCGGATAATCAGCTTCGGCAGGGAGCCGGTACTCATATCTATTTCATACTTACTTTGAGCCACGTTAATAACCTCATCTATTAAAAACCTTATCTTTTCGATTTACCTTTAATCTATAGACAATTGAGTCTATCATATTTTTAAAATTTCAACAATATCTAAACTTCGGTACCGCTGCATCCTTTAAACAGACGTTAAAAATATCCATAAATTGTTATACATCATAAATCCGAATCCGGGAAATACTACGAACAAAATCAAAGGATAAGGTTTCGGAGGGATTTCATGGAAGAAAACCGAGCAGACAAGCGTCATTTGCAAGACCGCACATCGAAAAGAGCGGTATATTTTATTCTCGGCATACTGGAAACTTTATTTGCCTTTCGGCTTATATTCAAGCTGTTAGGAGCCAACCCCTCCAGCGCCTTTGTATCCTTTATTTATGCCCTTACCGGGTTATTTCTAAACCCGTTTCGAGGCATCTTCCCTTCTGCTGTCGGAGAAGGGATTACAACCCATTCGGTCTTAGAGCCGTCGGTCATCATCGGAATGATCGTCTATGCCTTAATTGCTTACGGTATTGTCGTCCTGATTGATATGGCCGCCAACCGAAAAAAACGGACCGAATAGTCCCGTCAAAAATGAACAAGCCAATCTCAACGTGAATCGCCTGCATTCCCTGCAGGCGATTTTCTGACGTTTCAACAGCCGGCGGAACCGAAATTCCGCCGGCTGTTTTTGTGTTTTTCGGGTTTACATAATCACAAATCAACATCTTCCTTAATATACTGTTCATTGAAGGGGTTACATAATGATTCAAAGGAGGAGTTCGTATAATCATGATACGGCAATTTGAGAATTTAACCCCTGTTAATGGTTTTGATGAAAGCAATTTGGTCAATGCAAGGCAGAACAATTACGCCTGGTCCATGAGTGATCTTGACGACTTTATATACATTGGTACGGGAAGAAACATCCTGTATAATATTATAAAATCTTTTGAACCGCAAACGCAGCTTCCCGCCCTGATCAATCCGGGTGTCGTGGATAACGGTGCGGAAATATAGCGATACCGAAAAGACGGCAGCCTGCCTTGGCAAAGGGTATATAAGGCTAACAACATTACCGGCTTTCGGTATATGATCCGGCACAAGCCTCTAAACGGCAGTCCGGCTCTGTACACCGCCGGCTTCAGCATCCCCGTGGTAAGAGTATTGAAGTCGACAAACGGCGTCAACTGGTATGAGGTTTCCAACCAGGGGCTGCAGGGCAGCTCGTCTCGTGCCATGCTTGTTCACTTAGGGAAGATTTTTATGTCCACCGTAAACGAATCGGACCTCACCGATGATCCTCGCCTTTACTGCAGCGAAGATCCGGAATTTTTCCCTTGGCAAAAGGTAATTGACACGCAAGCTCCGGGATTCGATCCCGATAAAAATCCCCAAGGCACCATAACCAACATGGCGGTCTTCAACGGAAGGCTCTATGTTGCCACCGCCAACGAAAGCGGGGTCCAAGTGTGGAGAACCGAAAATCCGGAGCCCGAGACGAACCGATGGGTCAAAATAATAGACGGAGGATTCGGAAATCCTTTAAACTGGTATTCTTTGGCTATGGGCGTGTTTAAAAATCATTTATACGTCAGCGGAACCAAGCCCTTGCCTTTAGCTTGGGCGATTCCCATGGGGTGCGACGTGGTTCGCATCGACAAAAACGACAATTGGCAGGTCATCGTCGGCGGCCATCACCTGTTCCCTATTCCGGCTTTGGAAGCTTATCAAGGAAAAGGCATGGCACCTATCGGGTCCGGCTTTAACAATCCTTTCAACGTATACGCATGGCAAATACAAGAATACAAAGGACGGTTGTTCATTACGACCTTTGACGATTCTTCCAATATGGAGGTCATCCTAACGACCTTATTGGCAAACCGCCAAGCCTTGTACCAAAGAATATCCCAACCCATTACCGATCTATTGATTGAAATTTACAGCACCGTTTTGGATATTTTAAGAGCCGTTCGGTATCCCTACGGATTCGACATGTACGTTTCCGAAGACGGGGTCCATTTCAAGACCATGTTCTTAAACGGATTGAACAATCCCCATAACTACGGAGGCAGAATCCTTTATGTAGACAGCTGCAACGACCTGTATTTAGGTACCGCCAATCCCTTCCAAGGCTGCGAAGTTTGGAAGGCAAAAGACATTTACTGCCAAAATTTAAGACCCTGCCATGATAACTATGCCGAATTATGGGAAGCCAAAAACCTTATTTGCGAGCATTTTGAAGTCATTATGAAACACATGCCCGCAATCAGGGAGCTCATTCCCCAAATCGATGTCTGCCTATTCTAAATACGCTTAAGAAAGAAAAAGCCTTCGGTTTGAAGGCTTTTTTCTTTGATCTATTGACTTTTTATCCAATCCGCAATATCTTGAATTGTTTCTTCCGCTACATTTCCCGGCCTTTCGTACTCCTCCGGCAAGCTCTTTCCGTCTCCTCGGATAAACAAGTGGTTTAAGGAAGGATAGCTTTTAAACGTGACATTCTTTTTATTCCCTAACCCCTCTTGAAAAAGCCCAAAGTCCTCCATGGTCACTTGGTAATCCCGCTCCCCTTGAAGAACCAGCAATGGAATCGCTAATCGGGCGGCCGTTTCAACCGGAGAGTATTGCCGCAAATCCAGCCAATAAGAAGCGGGAACACCCATCAGCTCCGAAGGCGGCGATTTGGAGGATAAATTCGGCGATTGAATGTTTTCCTTTTGCTTTTGCAACTCCCGAATGGCTTTTTCTTCTTCCGGGGTCACCTTTCCGTCGGCTTGGGCCAAGTACCGGGTTTGTAGGAGGATAAGCTCTTCCAAAGGCCTTGCCGCTGCCGCCATAAGGATACATCCCGCCACGTCTTCTCGGCCTTCCGCAATTCGGGGAGCCAACATGCCTCCCAAGCTGTGGCCGATTATATGGATTTTCATCGGGTCCGCTTTCGGATGATTTTTTAAAAAGTCTATGGCCAAGCGGGCGTCCTCCACCGTCTCTTCATACACCGTATATTCTTTTATCAATGCAAACTTGTTCCCGTGGGTATAGGTTCTTTTGTCGTATCGTAAAACCATGATTCCCTTGTTAGCCAACCCTACGGCTATATCCGTAAACGGCTTGCAGCTTCCTACGGATTCATCCCTGTCGTTCGGTCCGGAGCCGTGGACAAGGATTACGGCGGGAAAGGGTCCTTCCCCGTCCGGTACGGTTAGGGTGCCGGAGAGCTCCCAATCCTTCAAGCCGAACCGAATCTCCTCCTCCGTATAAAGAGCGGGCTCTCCGTAGGAAGGAAGAGTATAGGAGGGTGCGTCCGGGTCTTTTCCCGATTGGAAAAAGAGCCCGCTTACTCTTTTGTCGCTATTGAATACCGTCCGCATATTAATAAAAGCATTTTCGAATTCAAGGGTGACGTTGAACACGTCGTATCCCTGCGTCTGCTCATAAACATAGCCTCTTGCTTTCACAAAAGACCCGGCCTGCGAAACAAGGTCCGTCCATACCCTTTTTAATCGGGATTTGGGCAAAGCGATTCGCATCGGTCGATCAAAGAACGCGTATGCGCCTTCAAAATCCCCTCCCGTTATTTTCTCCGTAAAATCCTCCAAAAGGTCCGGCAAATCGCCTTCCATAGGCGGAAGCTCATTCCCGCAGGAGGAAAAAAGCAGGATACATATCAAAAGCGCCGTGCCCATAAGCAGCGACAAGAATCTTGTTTTGTTCATAACCGTCCCATCCTTTTATCCTTTTTATCGTACATCAAAAGCGAATACATGAACCCTCGAATCCCCGTAGGTTTCTCTCGGTATGAATCGTACGGCACGGGTTACTACATGAACATCGATTTTATATAGCCTTTGGTAATTGTTACGCACCTTTTTCAAGGTTCTCCAAGCCCCTTCCTCGTCCAAATATTCCAAGTCAAAATCCTTGACCATGGTTTTGGGAAAACCGAAAGGCTCCATGTTGTAGAAGCGGTTGCAGAGCATGGGGAGGGTTCGATACAAAAGGTGCCCGGAGCAGCTTTCTCTTTCCAAATCGCTGTCAAATACAAGTCGGCATCGGGTTATCAAAACGGGCTTCTCAAACCGGTACTCCACAAAGGAACCGATTTTTCCGTACCAGCCGTTGTCCTCTTCCTTCACGGGGCGGTCGATGCCGTTTCGAAGGACCTCGGGATCCCCTTCCGACGCCGTAAGTATCGCTTTTTGCGTCAGTTCGCCTACATCCCTTTTATGCCAAGGCAAATAGCAGTCGTCGTCCATTAGGGTTTGCTGTAACTCCTTTATATGATAACGATATATGTCCCTCGGGGTACAATCGTACTTTTTGGCCATAGCGGCTGCCGTTCCTACCGCTTGGCCTAAAAGGGAGCAGGTACCCATGACTCGAGTAGAGCTTAAAGCGGCATGGGTTACGCTGATATTGCGTCCCGCGAAGAACAGGTTCTCGATATTTTTCGAATACAAGCAGCGGTACGGAATTCCGAAAGGTGCGGGAGCCGGATGGAAGATGGTAGGTTCCCCCTTGTGTAAAAAACCGTCCGGGTTATGGTCGTCCATAGGCCAGCCTCCGTACGCAACCATATCCTCGAATTTGCCTTCCGAACGAACATCGTTTTGGGTCATAATGTAGTCTCCTACATATCTTCGGCTTTCCCTTTTTCCCGGTAAAAAGCCTACCCATTCCAATTCCCAACAATCCGCACCGTGGTCTCCTCGATTTTTAATGTGATCCCAAACGCCGAAGGCGATCTTCAAAAGCTCGTCTCGAACCTCTTCCGTATCATGGATGCTGTCTTGGTTTCCTCCTAACTCCATCCACCAAAAGTTCGTATAGCAAGAGGAAAGATCATGGTCACGGAATTTCAGCATATCCTCGTCGTCAAATTGTGCCGCCCAAGAAGGAGGAACGAATTTTACGGGACGTCCCGTCTCTCGCGCTTGAATCAAACAGGACATGCCCATGGTTTTAC
>JAAYHZ010000153.1 GCA_012744235.1 Clostridiaceae bacterium | reverse complement strand
CCGATATGTCTACTCCTTTGTTGTAGATACCAAAGCTCCGAGACTGTTATTAAGCTCGCCCACAAACGGAAGCTTCTTCAACGAGAACGGAACATTGACGATAGCAGGTGTTACGGATGCCGATGCCTTGTTCACCTTATACTGCGACGGCGAAGCCGTCTTCTCAAACAAGAGCATAGCCCAATTGAACGGCACCATTGATAACGAAGGCTTGTTCTTTTTCACGGTTCCTTTGCCGAATGCCCACAGCGCATCGACGCACAGGGTGGTTATTACCGCATCCGATATCGTCGGAAATGCAACAAGCGAGGAAGCGCAGGTCGTGCACGGAGGATTGTCCAATATTCAATACTTGGAAATTTATGCGGACGGCGTGAAATGGGATAACCATAACGTGGTATCTCATCCCTTGAACACCAAGACCTACAAGCTGCCTTGGTGGCAAGGACAAAGAACGGCGTAAGCTTTGTTATCACCGATGAAAGACTGGTATCGTGGGAATGCTTTGCCGTTGAAGGGTCGGCATCCATAGACGATGAAGACACCCTTACCGTAGGAGCAGGCGCCATCGGTTATGTAATCGGGAATCTGCTGGTCATTGACAACCGATCCCTGACCGCAAGCCTCACCTTTGGCGGGGAACGCTTCAGCTCCGGCACCGGCCACTACACGGTGGCGGTCAGTGCCACACAAGGAGGATCCGTAACCGGCGGCGGCATCTATGCCAAGGGCGAAACCGTCATATTGAAGGCCGTTCCGGATGAAGGCTACGACTTTATCGGCTGGACCTTTGAAGGCGTAAGCGTTGCCAATCCTTCGGCGAACACGGTATCCTTCGTCATGCCGGAAGGAAACGTCGTTGCCAACGCGAAATTCCTATCGAAGGCTCCTGTTATCAATCCTTCGATCGGATCCTCGGATCGCTCCTATGTGACCACGGCACAAGCGGGGCGGAAGGTTTCGTTCATGATTCCGCAGGGCATCAACCCGAACCTCTTTGTACCGTATTATTACGAAAACGGCAAAAAGGTTTATGTGGCCATGAGCTACCATGAAAACGGCATCCTGACGTTTATCGCTCCGGTTACGGGAGAATACGGATTTGAAGAACGGAAGCTTTCCTTTGCGGATATAAATAGCCACTGGGCGAAGGATTATATCTTGTCCGTGGCGGCTCGTGACCTGTTCATGGGTGTCGGAAACGATAAATTCGATCCGAACGGCGCCATGACAAGGGCCATGTTTGTCACCGTACTGTGGAGATTGGCAGGTAAGCCTTCCGCGGGAGGATCCGTTCCCTTCAAGGACGCCGTTCCAAACGCATACTACAGCGAAGCCTTTGTATGGGCTGCGAAAAACGGTATTGTTCAAGGATACGGAAACGGGCTCTTCGGCGTCAACGACAAGATTACAAGAGAGCAGATGTGCGTCATGTTTGTAAGGTTTTTGGAATATATGGGCTACGATGTTCCTGAAAAATCGAATGCACAACCTTTTGCCGATCATAATCTTATCAGCTCGTGGGCGAAGGATGCGGTGGAAGCCTGCCGCAGCTTAGGAATCGTCAACGGCAAGCCCGGCAACCTGTTCGATCCGAAGGCATACACCACGAGAGCGGAATGCAGCACGATGTTTATGAGACTCATTAAGGTCTATATCGACAGTATCGAGTAACGGAAAATATAGAGCCGCCGCGGATGCTATCCGTGGCGGCAGAAAGGGTAAAAGCCATGAATCGAGGCTTAAGAAAAATTCTCCTATTTCTTCTCATATGGTTACTATGCATACCTCAAGTCGGTTTTGCCGAATCGAAGGGGAATCCATGGCCTTACTTTTTCGATATTCCGGAAGACATCGACGGAAGCGGGGTACGCATCGCTTTAATCGATACGGGAGTTTCCCTTAAATACATCGACGAATCCCGCATTGCGGAAGGAAAAAATTACGTGTTTCCCGACAAATCGACAAACGATCTTTTAGGACACGGAACCGCATTGGCCGGCATGATTCTCGGGTCGGAAAAGCTTAACTTAAAAGGCATTGCCAAAGAAGCGGAGAATGTTCCCTTGGTCTACTATACCCGTTACATCGCAGGCGGAATTTCGATTAACGGCGGGATTGAAGCCATCTGCAAGGCGATCTACGATGCCATCGATGTTTACGACTGTCGGATTATTAACGTAAGCTCCGGCGTAACGACGGATGACGAAAATTTAAGAAAAGCTATCGCTTACGCGGAGGAGAAAAACGTGCTTGTCGTATCCGCCGTAGGGAATACGAATCGCAGCTCTCCTGAGGATATATACTATCCTGCCGCCTACGATACGGTAGTCGGTGTCGGTTCCGTCGACGAACAAAAAGAGGTCGCAAGCTTTTCCCAAAGAAACGCTTCGGTGAAGCTCATGGCTCCCGGTACGAATATTCCCACGGTACCGATTACCGGCCGAACACGGCCGGTGAAGGTAAGCGGAAGCTCCTATTCCGCTGCGTATGTGGCGGGCGTAGCGGCCTTGCTTATCGAAGCAAATCCGAATTTGAGGGTTTCCGAGCTTCGAGAGATTTTGTACGAAACGGCGGAGGACCTTTTGGACGAGGGCTACGATACGGATACCGGATGGGGGCTAGTCAATGCGGCAAAAGCGCTGTCGGAAGCGCAAAAACTTACCGCCTTAGCGACAAGAGACGTTGAATAATAATTAAAAGACATAAAAAACCGAACGAGAGTCCAAACCGTTCGGTTTTTATTTTCCGAGAAAAATTCATGTCGATGAATGTTCTTTATGCAAATGCAAAAATCGCCATTCCCGGGACGATTGCCCGTATCGCGACAGAAATAGAATCGTAAGCGATAAAACGATGCAGCCCAAATAGTTGCCCGGTTGACTGCCACGGAAGGGTATCCGGAAATTGAAGTTTTCGGAGAGTACGAATATTGGTGTAAAATAGGATATATAACGATATGTCGAAAGGAAGCAAAACCCATGACGGCCAAAATTGTAAGGAGAGGGTACGATCCGGACGATCAAAGAATCTTTTCGTCCGAAAACATCGCCAAATTAAGAAGAGTGCAAGAGGATGTCCAATGGCTTCTTGACCGTGGATACAAAATGAAGCAGGTTATCGAATTTACCGGGAATCACTATCAGCTTTCCGCAAGAGAAAGAACGGCGATTCAAAGAACCGCTTCCGCGACGGCCGATTACGAAAAAAGAAAAGCGACATTGCTTCCTTTCGATTGCGCCAAAGACGGCCCTCTTTATATAGACGGGTTCAATCTTATCATTACATTGGAAGTCGCTTTGTCGGGAAGCCCCGTTTTGCTCGGGAAGGACGGCGTCTACCGAGATTTGGCGGGACTTCGGGGTACTTATCGGCTTATCGACAAAACGGATACCGCCATCCTTCTTATCGGAAAAGCGCTGCAAGAATTGGAAGTGCCGGCGGCGACGTTTTATCTGGATGCCCCCGTTTCCAATTCGGGCCGATTGAAAAGCAGAATTCTGGAATTGTCGGAACCGTGGGGGATACCGACTGAAGTCGAATTGGTCCCCGATACGGACGGCATCTTGGCGAACGGCGAAAGAACGGTAACCGGAGACTCCGTCATTCTCGATGCGTGCCGCAGTTGGTTCAATTTGTCGAGGAAAATCATTGACGATTCGATTCCGGACGCGTGGATCGTCGATCTAGGTTAGTATCAATCTCTGCGGGTTTGCTCTTCAACCCAAGCCAAATAGGCGGCGCTTCCCGCTTCGACGTCAACAAGCAGGATTTCCGGCGTTTCGTAAGGATGCAATTCCCTAAGTTTCTTTTCCAGTTTGGGATACAGTTCCTTTCTCGTTTTGAACAATACCAATACCTCGTTGTCGTGACACAATTCGCCCTGCCATACGTAATGGCTTTTTATAGGGATTTCTTGAACGCATGCCGCCAAGCGGTCGTAGATAATCGCATCGATAACCGGCTTCGCCTGTTGCTCGTCGGCAAACGTCGTTAATACGATCCCGTATTTTCCCATATCCGTTCCTCCTTTCCTCCGTGTCGAAATCGTTAATTATGCTGCTTACAGCGCCATAATCAACGTTCCTACACCGATGAGTATGCATCTACCTTTAGCATATTATACCTTATCGGATTGATTATGAAAATCATGCCTGTACGTCAAAGGTTCTTTCGCCGTTAAATGACAAAAGAAAAAGAGAATAACATTTTAGGGATGGCATTCTCTTTCGTCTGTGTTAGATTGAAGATTTTGTTAAAAAGTATGATGTGTACTTCCTTGAGAATTACGGTATTTCCTTTAAGGAAGAATAATTTGTTCGAGTGTAAATGTTTTTTAAGTTTTCTTAACGCTGATAAAGCTCAAAACCGTTCCTAAAAGCGCAATGGCGCACCAGGTGATAATCGTTATTTGCCAACCGAAATGATCGCTCAAGGCCGCTATGCCGTACGAGGAAAGGGCGCTGCCACCGTATGTAAAGGCGTTTAATATACCGGATGCGGAGGAGACTCGCCCCGAGTTTTTAAAGCGTGCAGGAAATACGCCGATTAACAAAAGGTTGATTCCGTGCATGCAGCCCGTAAGAATTGCCATCATTAGAACGGAAACAACGGCTTGCGACTTGTAGACAAAGATCAACAGGAAGGAACAGAAAAGACCGACAATCCATAATATGGCCGACGCCTTGACTTCGTTTTTCACCGCTTGGAAAAGACGGGATGCTATCAAAAAGCTGATGCTTGAAAATACGGGCAAAATGGCCGTGTTCAAAATGGAAAGGGATGTGCCGAACCGATAAATATCGTTGATATAGGACGGCATCCACGTGGTGATTCCGTCCCGCAATATTCCGTGGAGAAAAATGACCGTAACGACGGGTAATAAGCCGGATCGTAAAACAAAGGTCAAAAAATGCCCGAAAGATAGGGCAGGCTTTGCGTTCCTTTCTTCGTTCGATTCTTGGCTTGCTACAGTAAGCTTGTCTACGGAAAAGACCCATACAAGGCCGGAAACAACGGCAAAGGCCGCCGATAATATGAAGACGGACCGCCACCCCGAAAGGGTGATGCATAAAGGAACGATAAGGTAAATGGAAATGGTAGCGGCGGAAGCGGAAACCGATACCGCCGTACAGGTTTTCCGATACTCGTCGGCGGATAAATTCTCGGACATGATGCGAGTTAAGGGAGGCCACAGCATGGACTGTGCAAATCCGTTTATGCACCAAATTACCGTCATGACGTACACGTTGCTTAAGGTAGACATGACGGCATTGCAAAGGGACGTAACCAATAAGCCGAAGAAAATCATGGTTTTCGGTTTGATATGGTCTCCCACAACGCCGCTAAAAATTTGGCCGGCGCCGTAGGTAATGAAGCTGCCGGTCACCGCCATACTGGCCATGGCCTTTGTAATGCCGAGGGACAGAATAATTTCGGCGACGGCAGCTCCGTAATTGATGCGGGTCATATAGCTTGAAAAATATACGAGACAGCATAAGCTTGTAAACAACAGCGTTCTTTTGTCTTTTGCTATCTTTACGTTCATACTAACGGCCTACCTTCCCATTCTTCCGCAGCTTCAACGCCTAACAGCTTGGTAACCGTAGGGGCGATATCGATGATGCTGGCCGATTCAATATTAGTTGAAGGATCAATGCCTTTTCCTTTTATAAAAATCGGAATGGTCATATCCTCGGGAATATCGCGGCCGTGGGAACGATCATGGCCGCCGTGGTCGGAGGTAATGATAATTGTATAATCATCGGGAATCGAGCTTGCGATTTTTTCAATGCAATCCCAGGATTGGTATACGGATTTTATGTACTCGTCGGACATCCAGCCGAAAGCATGTCCCGCTTCGTCTGCATAACCTAAGTACAGGAAAATAAAATCCGGACTTGATTCGTTGATGGATTTAATCGCTTCTTCCGTGACTTTTACGTTTGCAATCTCGTAAGAATAAATATGGCCCGAGATAAAGCAACCGTAAGAAATGGTGCCCGGCCTTGACAAATCTCTCAACTCGCCCCAGTTGTAAAAGAGACCGCTTGTCTTTTTGTAAAGGTGCAGTTGTTCGCAAATTCCGTTAATGGGACGTACCTGAGGCGTATACGTATTTGTTAAAATTCCATGTCTGTCGGGGGCAACGCTATGAAACAAGGACATATGGCACGGGAGAGTGACGCTCGGCATCACGGTTTGGGCTGTCGGGATATAGATGCCTTCTTCCTTCATTTTCCGTATAAAGGGATGATTGCATACGTCAAGACTATCGGGACGCATTCCGTCCACCAAAATTAATAAAACTTTCTCGCTCATTTCTTAACTCCTGTTCGATAACACGTCATAATATATGTATATCGTATATAAACCGGTCGAAATTGTATCACATCTCCCATCAATTTTCTATGTATTTTAAAGTGTACCCTTCGAGGTATACAATCGGTATTTTACGATCTTGGTTCCCGT
>JAAYHZ010000152.1 GCA_012744235.1 Clostridiaceae bacterium | reverse complement strand
GAGTTAAATGCCGCCATAACGCTGTTGGCTTTGTTTGCAAGCCTTAACGCTTTAAAGTCGTATATAGGGAACAAGACGGTTTCGGTGTTTACGGAGCTTTACCAAAGCGTCAATCCCAAGGAAGGCTCCCTCGATTTGGGTTATATACGCCAATACTTTTTAAAGGTCATCGTATCGATATTTTTGATTGTCGGCCCCGTATTGGCCGTATCCTTCGTTTTGGCATTATGCGTAAACTATTTGCAGTTCGGTTTTTTGTTTTCGACGAAAGCATTAAAGCCCCAGTTTTCAAGATTAAACCCCATTAAGGGATTAAAACGAATGATATCGAGTAAATCCTTGGTGGAGCTTTTGAAGTCCGTCATCAAGTTCGTCATTATTGCCGGAATCGTCATCGATATCGTGAAAGACAATGCGGCCAAAATCCCGTACTACATGACCGTGGATATTCCCGTATCCTTCCTGTTTATGACGGAGCTTACAATGGATTTGGCTTTGAAGACGGGACTGTATCTGATGATCTATGCCGTGGGAGACTTTCTGTACACCTGGTGGGAATACGAGAAGAACCTACGTATGACCAAGCAAGAGGTAAAGGAAGAGTACAAGATGCTGGAAGGAAACCCGGAAATCAAGGGGCAGATCAAAAGAAAGCAGAGGGAAATCAGTATGGGCCGCATGATGCAGGCGGTTCCCGAAGCGGACGTGGTGGTTACCAACCCTACCACCTATGCCGTGGCTTTAAAATATGACGACAAAAAGCACGCCGCTCCCGTCGTCACGGCAAAGGGAAAGGGCTATGTCGCAAAAAGAATCAAGGAGAAAGCGAAGGAGCACGGCGTGGAAATCGTTGAAAACAAGCCTTTGGCGCAGGCTTTGTATAAATCGGTAGACGTAGGAAGGCAAATCCCGGAGGAGTTCTATAAAGCCGTAGCGGAAATTTTGGCGTGGGTATACGGAATAAAGGGAAAATACAGGGAGGTTTGAAGTCGGACAAATGAAAATCAAGATCGGAGACTCGTTAATCGCCGTTGCCATCATAGGCATCGTTTTATTGGTTATGATACCCTTAAGGCCGGGCGCACTGGACTTTTTGTTCATATTCAATATTTTAATCTCCATTGTCATCCTGCTTACGGCCTTGTATATAACCCAACCGCTGCAATTTTCGGTTTTTCCGGCTTTGCTTCTGATCGTAACCCTGTTCCGTTTGGGATTGAATGTTGCGGCCACAAGGCTGATTCTCTCCAACTCCGGCTATGCCGGGAAGGTGGTCAACACCTTCGGAAGCTTTGTGATCGGTGACAACTTTGTCGTAGGGATCATCATATTCCTCATTATGGTAGCCGGACAGTTTATTGTCATTACGAAAGGTACGGAAAGAGTATCCGAAGTCGCCGCTCGCTTTACCTTGGACGCCATGCCGGGAAAACAAATGGCCATTGATGCGGACTTAAACTCCGGAATCATTGACGAAGCTACCGCCAAAGCGAGACGAAGAGACATTCAGCGTGAAGCGGACTTTTACGGGTCCATGGACGGTGCCAGCAAGTTCATCAAGGGGGACGCCATCATCGGCATCATTATAACCATCATCAATTTTGTCGGCGGAATCATCATCGGTATGGTGATGGAAGGAATGACCTTTGACGAAGTGCTGAATACCTTCGCGCTATCTACCATCGGGAACGGTATTTTAAGCCAGGTGCCTGCGCTTTTGGTGTCTACCGCCTCCGGTATAACGGTGACGAGAACGGCCTCCGATGAAAACATCGGTGCCGACGTCCGAAGGCAATTGTTCCGACAGCCTACGGTTATGAAGGTATCCGGCATTATCATCGCCGTTGTGGGATTGCTCCCGGGAATGCCGAAGCTTCCCATGATCCTCCTTGCCGCTTTGTTTATAGGGCTCGGAAGCCGCTACGGTAAAGCCATAAAAGAAAAAGAAGCGAAGGAGAAGGCGGAAGAGCAGGTCCGAGAGGCCAAGAAAACCGAAAAAACGGAAGACATCTCTTCTTTATTGCAGGTGGATAAAATCGAATTGGAATTCGGCTATAACTTGATTCCTTTGGTGGATGCCAACCAGGGGGGAGACCTTTTAGACAGAATTGTAGCCATCCGAAGGCAGTGCGCCATCGATTTAGGCATGGTAATCCCGGTCATAAGGCTGAGGGACAATATGCAGCTTAAGCCGGACCAATACATGATCAAAATCAAAGGGGCGAAGGTGGCGGAAGGCGTCGTATTTGCCGATCGCTACATGGCCATAAAGAACGACGACACGGAGGATACCTTAGAAGGTATCGATACCTTAGAGCCCGCATTCGGATTGCCGGCGAAATGGGTGGATAAAAGGATGAAGGGAAAGGCCGAAACCTTAGGCTATACCTTAATCGAGCCTTCTTCCGTCATCGCTACCCATTTGACGGAGGTGTTAAAGCGCCACGGTCACGAGCTTTTGGACAGGCAGCAGGTAAAAGAGCTTTTGGATATGGTAAAAGCGACCCAGCCTGCGTTGGTGGAAGAAACCGTACCAAAGGCCGTATCCTTAGGGGAGCTTCAGCGTGTTTTATGCAACCTGTTAAGAGAGGCCATTCCCATCAAGGATATGACCACCATATTGGAAACTTTAAGCGATTACGGGCCGGTGACGAAGGACACGGACATGCTGACGGAGTATGTGCGGCAGAACATGAGAAGGATCATCACCTCCAAGTTCATACCGGAAGGAAGCGCTCCCGTCATGATGTCGGATCCGGACTTGGAGCAGCTGATATTAAGCAGCATTCAGCAGACGAAGCAGGGCTCTTATGTCAATTTGGAGCCTAACAAGCTTCAAAGCATATTGAACAATGTCAAAAAGGCGATGGAATCCTTTGTGGAGATGGGATTTCCCCCCATAATGGTTACTTCCCCTATTGTACGATTCCATTTGAAACGACTGACGGAACCGATGGCTCCGGACCTTGTGGTCTTGTCGTTTAATGAAATCGAGCCGGATGTCCGGTTGATCAATAAAAAAGTCATTACCGCTTAAACGGGCGGAAGAACCGGATTACGTATTATCGGAGGATCATGATGATGTTAGGGTATAAGACGGATATGGATATCGATGAAGTATGGAGAAGGTATGCGGAAAAACGCGGGCAAGCCGAAAGAAACGTTTTGGTAACCTACTATATGGATTTGGTTAAGAGTATTGTTTTCAAATTGGTGCCCAGCTACGGCAAATTTGTGGACATCGACGATATGATGAGCTGCGGTGTTATCGGCTTAATTGACGCCGTGACCAAGTTTGACATTCATAAAGGCATCAACTTCAAAACCTATGCGGGATATCGAATTAAGGGCGAAATCATTGATTTTCTGCGAAAGCAAGACTTTATTCCGGCAAACACCCGAGCAAAGATCAAGAAGGTGGAAGCGGCTTATGCCCTAATTGAATCGGAAACCGGAAAGCCGGCTACGGAAGAGGAGGTCCGAAAATACCTCCAAATGGATGAAAAAGAATTCAGAGAGGTTTTGGAAGGAGCCTATACATACAATATTCTAAATATCGACAGCATATTGGAGATGGCGGGCCTAGAGCCCGAGGAGGATGACGAGGAATATATCCCCGAGGAAAGCTATGAAAGCAAAGAATTGAAGCAAAATTTAGCGGAGGCCATTGACCAACTGACGGAAAGAGAAAGGCTGGTTATTACCCTTTACTATTACGAAGAACTGACGCTGAAGGAAATCGGTGCCGTTCTTGATGTCAGCGAATCTCGAGTCTCCCAAATTCACTCCGCCGCCTTGTTTAAGCTGAGAAACAAATTAAAATAATCCCCGTACCGCCGACGGAATTGCCAAAAAAACGCGTTCCGCCGGCTTTTTATTACCTATAACTTTTAAAAAGTGCTAAAGATTTTTACCGTGAATTCGATAAACATGTAAAGGTGTTTATGGAATATAAATAAGGAGTGTGCGAATGATTCGAGGACTGTATACCGTCGGTACGGGTATGTTAACGCAAAGAAAAAAACTGGATGTATTGGCGAACAACTTGGCCAATGTGGATACGGCGGGATTTAAGCAGGATAAGCTTTTGACAAGATCCTTTCAAGACGTATTGATCCGTCGAATCGGCGATTCTGCCGGCAAAAACGAAGTAGGCCCGTATAATTACGGTCTCCACACGGATGCGGTAGCGACGGATTTTATTCAAGGACCTCTAGATCAAACCGACAGAATGCTGGATTTGGCCATCGAAGGAGAAGGCTTTTTTGCCGTGAATACCGAAGACGGCATTCGCTATACGAGAGCCGGAGCTTTTCGAGTC
>JAAYHZ010000151.1 GCA_012744235.1 Clostridiaceae bacterium | reverse complement strand
GTATAACTTAATCGGTTTTCCGTTGAGCTTAAGGCCGTTTTTCGAATCGAACGAAATCCGGCGTATGCCGAAATTGTTTGTACACCGGTCGATAAAAACGCCATTTGAAAGAATCGATGTTTGGGCTTTATACAAATACGGGCTTTCCGGTGACCAAAGACAGGGATTTTTTAAATCGACGGTAAGGGAGAATGAACCCGTTTCCCGGTCAAGTTCCTGCGATGATTCACGGATTTTCTTGCCTTCTTTATTAAATATTTCAACGAAAACAACGGTATCTTCCGTTCCGTTTTGAACGGACCCACTGATACGAATTTGTGCCGAATCCGGTTCGGCTTTTAGCGTCTCGATAAAAAGGCGGTGGGGAGGGAAGTGGATCAAAGGAGTTTTGATTAATGAAGACGCCTGTAAATGCCCGCTCCCGAATACCAGCGGTCGCAGCGGCGGCTTCGATTGTCGATATAGATTTCAAGTAGGTTATCGCCTTTACGCACCCGATCGGTAATTTTCAATGTCATGGGAATATACCCGTAAGGACTCCCTCCGACATAATGTCCGTTAACATATATCTCGGCTTCTCGATATATGCCGTCGGCATAAAGATAGAAGCATCCCTCGGTATCTTCAAGGCGAAAACAAGCTCTGTAAGTGGCATCAACAAAACAAGAAACATACCCTTGGTTGTCTCCGCCTTCCTCATCTTTCTCCGATACGGGAGCATCGACAATCAAATCATGGGGAATACGAATCGCTTGCCATATACCTTCATCCTTTTCATGCTGCAAATGCCTCCCGAATGCCACCTCAAAACCGTCTTCGAGGATCATTTCTTGCCTTACCATTGGTTACACCTGCCTTATTTGTTCTTTTAATTTAACCGTACAAAGAATTTGCCGGTGTGTCAATGCTTATAAGGAATAAGAAGGTGTTGCTTCGTAAGAATCGAGCAACACCTTCTTAAGAGATTTTCAATATCTCAAGGTTTTAACAATTATTCGACCATGGTGTATTTTTGACCCGGATCGTACTCGACAAATTCGGGATTGTTGAAGTATTTGTCTATCAACATTTGCAGCCCGTTTGCATAAAGCTGATCAATGTATTGGTTCCATTCCGTATTGATATTGGCAATTTCACCGTTAAGTACGCGAGTCTTAAAGTCGTTGATAATGGGGTTCAGCTGAGGATCCACTTCGCTCTTGTCTTCTCTGTACGCATTCCACAACGCTCTACCCATGTAAGCTTCCGAAGTTTGTTTTAACGGATCGATGGCGTAATATTGGAACAGGTTGTTATCATGAACGTAGGTCATAAAGCTCCATTGTCCCGTTCTCTTTGCTTTTTCTACGCTTTCTTTAATTGTGGACGGGAAGTTCCACAAGAAGAATGTATACTTATTGCCGAAGAATTTATATTCCGCCGGTTGTTGATCCAAAGGAACGGTCTTCATCAAGCTCCATTCGGGTTCACCTTCCCAAGTATAGTGGATGCCTTCAATTCCTCGATAGTATCTGCTCTTGTAGATTCCATTGCCGTCGAAGGTGGTGTATTGAAGGATCGCGCAAATTCTTTGCAGCTTCGGATCGCTCACTTGACCGCCGATCATTTGCAATCTCCAAGATCCTGCAGGGCTATAGGGGTCAAGACCGTATGTACGGCTTCCGGCTCTTCCGTTCGGACCGTTTAACAGGGGACCTACGATGAAACGAGCGGTTTTGTCCGTATCGAGAATAATGTTTTGAGGAGGCAATACTCTATAGGAATCGCTGGTCAAGGAATAGTAACCGCCGCCGTTGATGCCCATGATACCGTATTTGTTAGTACGAGTCAATTCTTGGTATTCATCATACCAGCTACGTTCGCCGGGCAGTCTTACCATATATCCTTTCTGAAGCATATCGGATACCCATGCCAAGTAATCCTTGTAGTAGGTGTAAGCATATTTGGGCACGATGTCTCCGGTGACAGGATCCTTGTACAGGTAGGTTACATCGTCAACGAATCCGAATAACCCTTCTTGAACAAAGTTCGTAGAAGAACTTTCGGGCATATACAGCATACCGAATGTATCGTCAACGCCGTTGCCGTCCGGGTCTTCTTCCGTGAATTTCTTCAAAATGTCGTTGAGCTCTTCGAACGTAAACAGATTATGAGCAAAATAGATCTTGTTGTTGAAATATGCAAATTCGCCTTCCGGATCGTAATAAGCGGATTTTAAGTTGCTTGTATCCACACCGTACCCGATGGCTTCCAGCCAATCCAAGTTAATACAAGCAGCGTCATAGAAATATTGACAGTTCCCGATATTGACGTGAGAAAATCCGATATATTCGTCCGTTTTACCGGGCACAAGGTGATACAAAAATCCTACGGGGATTTTTTCCAGGTCGGCAACATAACCCGGAATCCAGTCACGCATTTGCTGCAGAGTAATGGAACGAATTAAGCCGTTTTCATACATGTCATACGGGTCCATCGGAGCACCGGGCATGAAGAAAAAGTCGGCGATTTCTCCGGCAGCAATCATCATGGATGTTCTTTCCGTGTTGCCGCTGTCTTCCGGCCAAACGTGGATTTCCACGTTAAACAATTCTTCCAATTCCTTTTCGTCCCAGCGTTCTTCGGTATACGTTTGATTTGTCTGAACAAACCAAGTTATTTCGAAAAACTCTTCGAAAGGATTTTTCTCCGGTTCCTGTGTAGTTGTTGTACCTTGGGCGGTCGTCGACTTCGGTGTCGTGGTAACTTTAGAATCGCCTTCCGATTTTGAACAAGCTACAACAGAAATGGCCAACATCAAAATCAATAATAAACATAGAAGCCTTTTCATTCGGTCTCTCCTCCTTTGATCTATTTTCCATTCATTATACATTACGTAAAATGGAGCGTTAATACGGAAACTTGCCAATATACAATTATTCATGGCAAGATATTATAGTTCTACGATAATTTCCATTTATACCGTGAATAGACGGATTACTTTCGATTGGAATATTCTGAAATAAAAAGAATAGTATTAAAAAGAAGACAAGTCAGGGAGTCAAATATGGTCTATATCAGTGAATATACATTGTTGTGGCTATTGCCGGTAGTTTTTATGCTGCATCGCTTCGAAGAGATGATCATGGTACAGGACAATACAAGGGACCCTTTTGAAGACATTGTTCTAAAATTCCCCGGCAAAAGGATGAAAAGACTGCGATTTTTTACGGTTATGTCTTCATCCTATTTTTATGCTACCGCTTTTGTGGAGTTTGCCGCCATAACCCTTGTTACTTTGTATTCCGCAGAGCTTCGAAGATACAACATGCTTGCCGCGATAACCGTGTTTTTGTTTTTACATACGTTCATCCATTTGCTTGCGAGCATTCAATTAAAAAAACTGACGCCCGGCATCATCACCGGGCTTGCGATCATCATTCCGTATGGATTTAAGATTTTTATGTTCCTTACATCAAAAGATACGGTTCATCCGGGGGCGATTTTATTAAATCTCTGTATCCTTTTGGCGGTTTATCCGCCGTTTCGAAATTTGATGCAAATTCAAAGTTTAAGAAAGAAGCAATAATTATTTACTTAATTCGGACACCGAAGATTTGCTGACCTCTTGTACCGACTACCACCATGTTTTCATAAACGGCAGGAGATGCTTCAACGTTTGCGTTCAGAGCAATTTTGTCGAGAGTTTCGCCGGTTTTTCCGTCAATCAAATGCATATATCCGCCGGAATCGCACAGAATCAAATAACCTTTTTGATCGAAATCGTATACGGCGACGGGAGAACTCCAGCAATAATAGCCTAGTGTCTTTTCCCAGACTACATCTCCGGTTTTTTTATCAAAGCAATACAGAATCCCGCCCCACGGGCTTTCGGATGTTCTTGCTATGTTAAAGTAGATATAGTCCGAAAGGTTCATTTCGCCTAAGACGGGGGAGGCCAAAGCTCCTCCGTTTATATCCTTATCGTAATAGCATTGTATGCTTTTCTCCCATATTTTTTCTCCGGTTAATGCATTGAATTTTCGCATATAGGAGGAGCCGCCGGGACCTTGAAGATCGATTTCGTTAGCGGTGTAAATATAGACTTCGTTTTCCGACAATTCTTCAAGAACCATGGTGGCATCGGAATCGTCATTGACATAGTGAGCCCAGACGGGTGTCATGGTGTTTAAGTCCAAGCAATGCAAAAGACCGGAGTTATCGGTAAAATACAATAGGTTTTTGTATCCTACGGGTGAATTTTCGACGCCCAAGGTACCGTAGGGCGTTTTATACCGATAATTCGTAAACTCCGGATCGATGGATATGGTTTTTTCCGAAGGATTGTATTTCGTATTCAGTTTTGCTGTATAGATGATTCCGTTTTCTCCGGCTTGGATTAACGTGTCCGTATTCCCGTCGATTAAAGCGCAAGAATCGAATGCACCCCAAGCTCGGTATTGGTATGGATCGTTTCCGGATATCGTATACAGCTGTTTTTGATCGATAAGACTGAATATTCTGAATTTAAAATCCGCATAAACGCCTTTATTGGAGTTTACTCCTTGGCCGGAATAAAGCAAAGGATAGCCTCTCGGATCTACGGCAACGGATCCTTTGATGGGGAAGCCGGTATTAATGGGAGGGCGAGTATTTTTGCCGTCCTTTAAATCCAAAAAATAGATATTTCCGTCCATGGTTGCATAAATGACTTCCACCAAATCCTTATCGGCTTTTTTCTCCGGGTCGATATTCATGACGGCTTTGGTTTCTTCAGGCCATTTTACCAATGCCGGCTGGCCTGTCCATCCGACACCGGTCCACGTATCGATAGAACCGATGAAATTATCCCAAACGATCTCCAGCTTTTTCTCCTTAACATCCGCCAAACCGTATGCCGATGTGTTTCGGTAATTGTTTCCGCGGAAAGAAAGGATCCCTTCGACGGAATTGTAATACTGCGGGGAAGGGAAGGAAATGACATAATCCCTTTTATATGACGAAACCGTTTGATTCTTATGTATGATACTGTACGAATAACCGTTGTGTTTTGAAATCTCCGAAGAGGGATGGATGATTAATTTGCTCGTGTCAACGGGGGCAGGATATACTTTTATTAAGGATAAATCCAAATACCGCCCGAAGGAATCCTCTTCTTTCGGTTTTTGAGGAGGATATTGCTCTTGGTCGTAAACAAACTTGAAACCGGACCGATCTTCTTTCGGAAGACTAGAGTCGGGTTCCAAAAATTCTACCCGGGCACAGGAAATCTGTATTAAAAAAAGGATTACCACACATAACAGAATAAGTTTTTTCATTGAAAGTCCTTTCTCAACGGAGTACAAGCGTTATTTGATCTTGACGCCGATAATCTTTTGACCTCGGGTTCCTATGACAATCATATTATCATAAACGGCCGGAGAACCTTCCACATTGGATCCTAAAGAAATCGAATCCAACAATTTGCCGGACAGTGCATCGTATAGCGACATTTTTCCTCCGGAATCGCACGCTACCAAATAACCTTTTCCTTTCGGATCGTAAACCAATACCGGTGAACTCCAAGAATAAAAGTCCTGAGGAACTTGCCAAACTATATCGCCTGTATTCTTGTCCATGGCGCATAAAAGCCCGTATCCCGGTGTGTTGACGGTTTTCGCAATGTTATAAAAGATCAAATGGCTTACGGCATATTCGCCCATGGCGGGAGTTGCCAATACACCGCCGTTGACATTGGCATCATAATGGCATTTGAAGCTTTTTTCCCAAAGCAGCTTTCCGGTCAATGCATTAAACTTTCTTATGTACGCAGAGCCGCCGTCTTTTTGCAAGTCCACTTCGCAAGCGGTATACAGGAATACCTCGTTATCCGAAATTTCTTCTAAGACAAGGGTGCTATCCGTGTCATCCGTAACGTTATATGCCCAGACAGGGGTGAGGGTATTCAAATCCACGCATTGCAAAAATCCGGTGTTATCGACAAAGTAAATAAGGTTACGGTATACTACCGGGGAGTTTTCAACTCCTAAACCGGTTCCGTAAGGAGAGTTGTAGCGATAATTAGAAAATTCCGGATTGATGGAAATCTTCCTTTCCGATTCGTCATACTCGCTGTTTAATTTGGCCGTGTATATGATCCCGTTTTCTCCGGCTTGGATCAGTGTGTCGGTTTTTGCATCTATCAATGCGTTCGAATCGAAAGCATTCCAAGCACGGTATGCGTGAGGATCGTTACCGCTTAACTCAAATAATAATGATTGGTCCAATAAATTGAATATTCTTAATTTACAATCGCTTTGGGCATTGGCGTTGGTGTTGATGCCTTGGCCTGCAAACAGCAGGGGATAGCCCCTCGGATCTACGGATACCGACCCTTTTATGGGAAAGCCGGTGTTGATGGGAGCACGGGTTTTCGAACCGTCCTCCAAATCAAGAAAATAGATATTCCCGTCCAATGTTCCGTAAATCACTTCTTTTAAATCGCTTTTTATCTTTTTATCGGAATACAGATTCATGGCAAGCTTTGTACTTTCCGGCCATTTAACAATCACAGGCTGTCCGGTCCAGCCGACCCCGGTCCAAGTATCGATATAGCCGATGCTTACTTCCCAAATCTGCTCCAATTTGCCCGACTTTATATCCGCTACACCGTAAGAAGCCGTATTGCGGTAGTGATTTCCGCGAAAAGCCGTAATTCCTTCAATAAAGCTATAATCTTGGGCTTTCGGAAAAGAGATGCTCTCATCCCTTTTATAGTTCTTCACTTTTTCGCCCTTATAAATGATATCATGATCGAAAGAAAATTGACCCAAATCGGCATTCTTGTCAATGGATAATCCGCTTACGTTAACAGCCGGATAATAGGTTTTGTTTTTTCCTATTTCCAAATAGCGCTTCATTGCCGGATTCAATTCTTCTTCTTCCTTTTTTTCTTTGTCTTCCTGATCGATATAGCGTAGGGTAGGGGCTACATTGTCATTAAAATAGAAGCTACGAGACGCCTTTTTGTATGCATCGACCATATCGCCTACAACGGTACATCCCGTAAGAGAAAAGGAAAGCAAAACAGTAAGTATGAATAGAAAGCTTTTTTTGCTCATGATCAACCTCAGACCCGTTAATTTATCTATCCATAAATTATAGCACAACCACGAAACCTGCGCAATTTATTATTTATCGAAACAGAACAATTGTACGATTCGTACGATTATTTGGAAAAACATATACTTGTTTTGGAAAATGTGATATAAATATATGTGATATATTGCATAAAATTTAAAAAACGAGGTGCCGGATATGCTGAAAGTCGGTGTCGTGTCAAGGTCTTTTCCGGAATTAACGAACAAGGAAGCTGCGGAATTGATGCAAAGCAACGGATTTTTCGTAACCGAATTGTGCTTCGCATGCAAAGACAGCAAGTATTGGGTGTATAACGGGAGGTCGGATTTATCAACCCTCACGGATGAAAAAGCGGAGGAAGTGGTAAAAACATACACCGATCGAGGAATTGAAATACCTGTGATCGGCGTGTTTACCAATTTAATTGAACCGGATGATAAAGAATTGGAAGAAAATATCAATTATTTCGAACGCCATATTCAAATCGCTTCAAATAACGGAATCCCGTATGTAGCTACCGAATGCGGATTTATTACCGGCAAACGAGGTTTATGGGCGGATACTTTTGAAGAGACTTTTCAACGCTTGTTATATTCTTTTAGGACTTTAGCGAAAATCGGTAAAAAATACAACGTATCGGTGGTTTTGGAGCCGTCCGTTATTGATATTGTACCGAGCGCCAAAAGAGCTCATGATTTTATAAACCAAGTAGCCGAAGACAATGTAAAGATTTTATTGGATCCCGCGAATTTAATCGCAAACAGCTCCGAAGAAGACATGTTTCATTATTTAAAAGATTTTTTGGCATACATACACGGTAAAGATCGTAAAGTGAACGATGCCAAAGGTCGTGTTGTCGGTGACGGTGAAATCGATTGGCCGAAATTCTTACGATTGTATCATCGATATGCCGAAGGCAATCCGTTTATATTGGAAT
>JAAYHZ010000003.1 GCA_012744235.1 Clostridiaceae bacterium | reverse complement strand
CCAACATGGTACCGCCCTCCAACGTTACTTTGATTTTGAGACGTGCAAAGGATTTTAAACTTGCACCCTTTGCTTTTGCAGCCGAAGGAGAAATCCCGTGGAACCTTGTGAATGCTCGGTTAAAGCTGTCGGGAGAATCGTAACCGTATTTAAGAGCAACATCGATAATCTTTGCATCGGTACTCGATAATTCCTCTGCCGCCATGCTGAGCCTTCGATTTCGAATATACTCTCCTACGGAAAAACCGCACAGGACGCCGAATATTCTTTGAAAATAGAACGGGGAAATGTACGCTTTTTCGGCAATATCCCGGATATCAAGCTCTTCCGTCAGATGATCCTCCATATACTCAATGGCATTTTGGATACCCTCAATCCATTCGATCATGTTCAATCCCTCTTCGACTTTATTTACATGATACCGGTTCGGTACTCCCTAATCCCGACTTTTTATGCTATCTGCTGCAGGAACTTTACGCTTCGGCGTATTCAATCCTGTTTCTTCCGGACAGCTTCGCTTTGTACATCAAACGGTCGGCGATGGCCACAATCTCTTCTACGGACCTGTCCCTCTCGTACCGGACGGTAGCCACTCCCAAGCTTGCGGTAACGTATTCGCAAACGGGAGATTTTTTATGCTCTATTTTAAGGTCCCGAATCGTCTTTCGAATTTTATCCGCTATCTTCACGGCGGCATGAACGTCCGTATCCGGCAATATGCAGGCAAACTCTTCTCCTCCGTAGCGAGCCGCCAAATCCACGGACCGGCTGATGCAGTCCGCCAACACTTTGCCGATTTGGCGCAAACATTCGTCTCCCGCAATATGGCCGTAATGGTCGTTGTATTCCTTAAAATGGTCGATATCCAGCATGATGACGGATAAGTAAGAGTTCGTACGGCTGAGTCTGGAATACTCCCGTTCCAACGTCATATCGAAGTTTCTTCGGTTTGCGATTCCCGTAAGGCCGTCCGTGTTGCTTAATTCCGTCAATAGGCGATTGGATTCGGCTAAAAGAAGCTCCATTTCCTTTCTGTCGTTAATGTCCGTCAGCATGGCAAAAGAGCCCTCGAATCTTCCGTATTCGTCAATCAAAGCCTTTGCGGAAACCAAAAACCAATGTCTTTCCTTGTTCTTTGTTAACAAGCAAACCTCATACACCGAATCGTCGCCTTTTTTCCGAAGCGATTCCTGTTGCCTGTATATATCAAGCAGGTCCTCGGGAAACAAGGAGACGTAGGACATGCCGATCATTTCTTCTACGGTGTGTCCTAAGCTTGAAGCCATGTTTTGATTGGCAAAAGTTATTTCTTAATTTTCATTGAAGATGAGAATACCTTCGATAGAGGTCTCCACGATTCGTTGGAATCGAACTTCGCTTTCGATTAAGCTTTGCTGCATCTCCAATACCTTCAAATCGCTTCTTTCCTTCGATATCATCAAAAGTAAAAAGGCGCTCATCAAGAACATGCAAAAGCTTAACCCGGGTATGACGGCGGATATGATGCCGCCTTCCAATCCCATGGCAATATCCGGCAGTATAAAGCAAACCACAGAGCCGATCAGAAAAACCGATCCCGTCACGAAGTAGCATACACCTAAAATGATTCGCATCGGAAATTTCAGATCGGATTTACCGAGCAAGAAAAAACCGGGCAGAAAGTAGAAAACGCTTTGGAGAAGAAAAAAGACGCCTACTCCATAGGGGGCAACGAGAAAGTAAGCGAGGTTGCATGCGAATATTATCACGATGAGGGTTGCAAGATGTACTTTTCTTTTTATGGATTGCCCCAATAAAATTCGTACGGCCCACGCTTCATAGGCACAGCCCGCTAGAAGAGACAAATTGGCCGGCACGGTTAAAAAGTCAAACCGATCGGTTCGAAGATAAAGCAACAAAAACCCTATGCCTTGCAGTATTTTAGCCAGTATCCAATAAGGCACCTTTTGGGGGTTGTTTTTGTTGTGTTTAAAGGCTACCAATAAAAGACCGAATAAAAAAGATCCGATCGCCAACATGAGCATTACAGTATTTACGTCCACGCTATTACCCTCACAAAAAAGCAGTCAATATACAAGCGGTTTGAAATAACGAATGAATATATATTCCTTTCACCGAGTATAATCATTGATATTATTAGTCAATTTTTCGGGATATGCAAGAAAAAATGAAACACACCGTAAAGGAATTCCGATTCCATTCGTCGTATTTCAAAAAACAAATCTTCCTGCTATATCAATCTCCCTTTCCGAAAAGGCGCCGTCATAAAACGCCAAGCGGCTTTCCCTCCGTTAAGCCAACGGATTTGAACGCCGTTTTTTGCGTTCTGCAGAATTTTCGGTACGAAGTATCGGGCTACCGTTTCCGGTCGGTCCGCCAGTATGTTAAAGATCTTTTTAAACCGTTCATCCGATATGACCTCCGACGGCTCCCCGTCGGGCGTCTTGGTTATGAAATCCGTCAGCATCATGCCCGGGGACAACCTTCCCGCAATGACGCCGGTACCCTTTAACTCCTTCGAGAGTCCCCTCATAAAGTAGGTTAATGCGCATTTTCCGGTTCCGTAAAGGATGGTCTTTTCTTGTATTCGGTTATCCGAGCCTAAGCCCTCCATGCTGTATATGGCACCGTAGCCTTGCTTGATCATGGCCTTCGCCGCGATTTGGGATCCGAAGATCATGCCTAAAACATTGGTGTTGATTACGCTTTTCGTATAGGCTTCTTCCGTTTCCCAAGAAAATGTATACGGCGTATTTTGCCCCGCGTTGTTGATCCATATATCGATACTTCCCCAACGCTTGCAGGATTCGTCCCAAAGATTTTGAATGCTTTTTTTTGTCCTGAACGTTGCAGGGGACATAAAGGTATTTTCCTTCATAAGGGGAAAGCTCGGCTTGAGCATTCTCGGAAAGGGCCTCGCCCCTTCCCGAAAGGGTTACGTTGCACCCGTTTTTTAAGAATTCTTTTGCCATTGAAAAACCGATACCGCGGGTGCTGCCGGTGATTACCACATTTTTCACGTTGCATCCTCCTTTGGCTATGAAAATTACACAATCATGCTTTTTATTCTCTCATAAGCGATATTTAAAAACCTCGATGCCGACAGGCCTTCATACAGATCGGTAAACTCCGTATTCACTTCTAACGTTAGAGGACCCGGATAATGACATGCCTTTATCTTTTTCATGACGGATTCCCAATGGACGGTACCGTCTCCCGGTAACAGGTGAAGATCTCCCGTTTCGTCGTTGTCGTGCAAATGAAGCGCAAAAAGCCTGTCACCGAAAAGGTCTAACAAATTCGCTCCTTTGGTAAAGCAATTCTCGTGGCCGCTGTCGTAGCAAAAGCCCAATCGATCCGATTGAATACGATCAAATACGAATTGTATGTGCTCAAACCTTCTTACATTCTCCATCGCGATATTGACGTTCTTTTGCTCCGCAAGCTCCGTCAAAGCCTTGATTCTTTGAAGGCCTAGCTCCGACGGCGGCGGCGGGGTGTCTCCGCCGGTAAGATGGAGGACCGTCGTAGGGATTTGATGTACCGAGCAATAAAGGATACACTGTTTATACCGGTTCATAATTTCCTCGGCCTGAAGGTCGTCCGTCCAAAGGAGGTTGGCATTGTCAAAGGGGGCATGGATGTTCTCCACCTCCAAGCCCAATGCCCTCGCTGCATCCGGCAAGGATTGCTTGTCCTTTTCATCGCCTTCCGGCTCATCGCCCCACCAAAGAAGCACGCTGTCAAAACCCGCTTCTTTTATCAATCGCAATCTTTCCTTATGTTCGATCCGATATCCGAACCAATTGTGTATACCTATTTTCACCGTATCCTTCCCTTTCCTTCGTCGTCGTTTCAAAAATAGAGTCGAATTACGTCTTTCGATGATAGCATATCCCACTTTATATTCCCTAAAAGAAAATATTGCCCGTATGGAATGTATGTTTCCTTGTCTATCCGGGTTTGGTCGTCGAAGGTCAAGCCGTGCCGCTTTAGAATGGTTTCGTAAGTACCGTTATTGTATATATGGGCGTGATATACTTCGGCATAAGGAACCAGCTCGGGCTTGCTTCGCATCGTATCGGGAGATAAATCGATAAGAGAGTGGGCGATATGCCTCGGTGTATTCGGATCAAAAAACAAAGCAAAAGCCGATTTTTTCGGAAGCTCCGAAAGGACGTCTTTCGGGAAAGTGTCGTACAGAGCTTGAAATTCCGGCGGCAGTCGGTCCTTCAAAATGGCATCCTCAATGGGTCCGACCTGCAAGTGGGCGAAGGACAGATAAGACCTTACCGCCAAATCCTGATATTTCAGCAAATGAGCCACCTTGCCGAGCCCCAAATAGACGGACATTTCCTCGGGGTCGACCTTTAAGGCTTGAATGTAGCAATCCATCGCCTCTTTCAAATACCCTTGCCGCTTTAGGTCGGCACCTCGGTCCAAAAACTGCGCCAATTTATAACTCATCAAAAACACCTCTTTTTTTGCTCCGTCTGTCCCACCGAATACATAGCATGTTTTCTTTCCATATCCGAAAAAACAGCGGAAATCATCATTATTTGCCGAATACAAATGAAGCGAATCGTTTTTCTCGTCTTGCCTCCCTTTAAAAAAATCCCTTGACCGATTGTCGAATCCCTTTGTTTTTATGATTTTCTCCGTCGTGTTAATGGCATTGGGATAACCCCGGTATAACCGAAAGAAATAACGAAAAACCGAGGCGATGAAAAACAAAACCTCGTGTACGGGGCTTTGATATACTTGCCAAAAAACTGTAATATCTATATTCATCTTACACCAAGGGAATATAATAAGTAAACAAAAGTTTTTCCGGGTTAATGCTTTCTTTGGTATGCCGGTATTGTATGAAAAATCCCGTGCCTTTCCCTATCGTTTTTTCATACACACGTAAAATATCCTTCCTTTTAAAATTTCCCGATTAACCGCGTCCGCTTTTTTCATCCGAACCAAAAATAACGGTAGAATATGATGGGTTTACGTGCAAATATTGAAAAATGATTGTTGACAAAAAGAATCAAAGAGGAATATATTAATTCACATGAAAATATACGGGTTGCTTTCGTAACGAAAAATGTACATATGCATAAGTTAACGCTAAAAAGGAAAAAATGGCGGTAATATTAAAAAAGTTGTCCGCCTTTCCTTCGCTATGAAAGAAAACGCAAGGAGGACAAAGAAATGACAAAAAAGATAAACAAAACGGTTATAATCCTATGGATCTGCGTCATATTGGTTTTGTTAGCAGCGTCTTTTTTTGTTGCTCCTCCCGATAGAAGCGGCGAATCCATTAAAGAACAGATGCGGGATGCGGTACTGCATGACGTCAACAAGATTAACTTTTTGGGAATCAAGGACGTAAACCCCGCCTTCATATCCGCCGTAGTCGTTACATCCTTTTTGCTGTTGGCCGGTGTATGTATACGCCTATTTGTCATACCGAAGTTTCAAATCATTCCCTCTAAGTTTCAGCTTTTGCTGGAGCAATTGGTAGGGTTTTTTGCAAGCTTTGCGAAGGAGAAAAGCCCTCACCGATATCGTTTTTTAAGCGCCTATATCTTCGGAGCAGGCATGTACATCTTCTTCGGGACCTTGTTCGAACTGTTCGGAATCCAAGCCGTAACCGTAAACGGCCGCTCCATTGCTCTCCCCGCTCCCTTGGCGGACATTAACGGGGCCATTGCACTGGGGTGCTTATCCTACCTCATAGTTTTATTCGGAGGATTTTTTGGAAACGGGTTCAAGGGCGTAGGCTCAGCGCTGAAGGATTTTACGATGCCTCTTTCCATGAGCTTTCGTCTGTTCGGAGCCCTTTTAAGCGGCGTATTGGTGACCGAGCTTTTGTACCATTATATATCTTTAAGCTTCGGACTGCCCGTGGTTGCGGGCGTGCTGTTCACCCTGCTGCATGCTTTGGTTCAGACGTACGTTTTGATTATGCTGACCGCTACTTCTTACGGAGAAGCATCCCATAAAAAAGAGAGAAAATAACGAGCAGGTATATGCCTGTAAGGAGGTTGTTACCATGAAGATGCATAGATTTTTGCTGTTTGTTTTGGTTTTAATTTTAACGATTGGTTTTTGTACATCGGTATATGCCGCGGCGGCGGAAGATAACCCTGCCGATGCGACGGATTCTACCGGCTCGAAAGCCATTGCCGCCGCGATCGTGACCGGTATCGCCGCCGGTGCAGGCGCCATTGGCATGGGCATTTCCACGGGCAAAGCATACGAAAGCATTGCCCGCCAGCCGGACGCAGAGGACAAGATTCGCGGAAGCATGTTCCTAGGTCTCATATTCATCGAAACGGCCATTATCTACGCTTTGGTCGTAGCCATTTTGGTCATATTCGTATTGTAAGTGGGTGATGAAGAGTGAACATACCTTTGAATATCGATTTTCAGCAAATTCTTTTGCACTTATTCAACTTCTCCATACTGTCTTTCGGTTTGTATCTTTTGCTTTTCAAGCCCGTTCAAAGCTTTATGGAAAAAAGAGAGCATACCTATTTGGATATGCATCATAAGGCGGAAACGGAATTAAAAGAAGCGGAAGAATTAAAAGCGGCTTACGAAAAGCATTTGGAGACTGTGGAAGCCGAAGTCGAAGAATACAAGAAAAAAGCCATGGAGGAAGCGGAAAGAGAGGCGGACGAGCTTTTGCAAAGCACGAAGCAGCAAGCCGCCCAAATTATTATGGAAGCCAAAAAAGCGGCTCAAAAAGAGCGGGAAAAGATTTTGGAATCCGCCCAAAAGGAGATCGCATCCATGGTTATGGATGCTGCGGAAAAATTGCTTTCCTCGTCCACATCGGAAGCCTTGGATCGTTTCTTGTATTCCGTAAAGAAGGAGTAGAAGCAAGCCGTGACTGAAAAAGATTTGATAACCCGAGCCCTGTTGTTTTGCGCCGACCCGCCGTCGGAGCGGCATAAAAGGCAGATCATCGACTTTTTAAAGGATAAATACCAAAGCGATATCCCTCTCGTTTGGGTTGAGGATAAAAGCATTAAAAACGGGTTTCGCTTGGAAGTGGAAAAGGACGGGCAAAAGTCGGTTTACGATTGGAGCCTAGAAGCAAGACTAAACCAGCTGAAGGAAGACCTTCGCCGTCTGTCTCCCTCCGTCGACAATATCATCCCTTTGATCAAGGAAACCATCCGAAATTGGACTCCGAAGGCGATGGAGCAGGAAATCGGAACGGTCCTTACGGTAGGAGACGGTATTGCAACGGTGAAAGGACTGCCCAATGCCTCTTACCAAGAAATCCTTCTTTTTTCTTCCGGTATACGGGGAATGGTGCAAGAGCTTAAAAATGATGAAGTAGGCTGCATTTTGTTTGACGACGGCTCAAGCATCGCCGCGGGAAGTCCCGTGAAAAGAACGGGAAGAACCGCAGGGATCCCGGTAGGGCGAGACTTTATCGGACGCGTCGTGGACGCCTTGGGAAACCCCATTGACAAAGAGGAACCCATTACGGCGGACGAGTACCGCAGCCTTGAATCCCCCGCTCCTTCCATCACCGACCGTAAACCGGTTTATCGGCCTATGGAAACCGGGATTTTGGCCATCGACTCCATGTTCCCTATCGGTCACGGACAAAGGGAGCTAATCATCGGGGACCGCCAAACCGGGAAAACGTCCCTTGCCGTGGATACCATCTTGAATCAAAAGGGAAAGGACGTTATTTGCATCTACGTGGCCATCGGGCAAAAGGCAAGCACCGTTGCCCAAACGGTCCATACCCTTCGAAGGTTCGGCGCCATGGAATATACGACGGTTATCAGCGCATCGGCAAGCGACCCCGCTCCCCTTCAATACATCGCCCCTTATTCGGGCTGTACCTTAGGGGAATATTTTATGAACAAAGGAAGGTCGGTATTGATCATATACGACGACTTGACCAAGCATGCCGTTGCTTACCGATCCTTAAGCCTGCTTTTGGAACGATCTCCGGGTCGTGAAGCCTACCCCGGCGATATATTCTTTCTCCACTCTCGACTTTTGGAGAGGTCGGCACAGCTTTCCGACGAAAAGGGCGGCGGAAGCATGACGGCTCTTCCCATTGTGGAAACAAAGGCGGGAGACATCTCCGCCTATATCCCCACCAACATCATTTCCATCACGGACGGCCAGATCTATTTGGAAAAGGACTTGTTTTTCTCCGGGCAGCGCCCCGCCATCAACATCGGGCTTTCCGTATCCCGTGTAGGAAGCAACGCCCAAACCAAAGCCATGAAAGCGGCCGTTGGATCCCTTCGCTTGGACTTAGCCCAGTTCCAAGAGATGGAGGTTTTCATGCAGTTTGCAGGGGATTTGGACGAGATGACACAAAAACAGCTTTCCTACGGCCAAGGGCTGATGTACTTATTAAGGCAGGAAAAACACGAGATTCTCACCCTTTATGAGCAGGTGATTCTTCTTACCGCCGCTTTAAACCGAGTGATGCAGGATGTATCCCCCGAGGATGTTCCCGATTTTAAGCACGGCTTGTTGGAATATTTCGAAAAGCAAGCCTCCTATATATCCCGAGAAATCGAGAAAACCCGGGAGCTGAAGCCCGAACTAAAAGAAGAAATCGTGAACATCGCGCGAAAATATGCGAACACGGTTTGGCATAAGGCGAGGTGACGGCTTTTGTTAAATGCAAAAGAAATCAAAGACCGAATCAAGGGCGTTGAGAACACAAGAAAAATTACCAACGCCATGTATATGATTGCATCCAGCAAAATGAAGAAGGCCAAAAACGACCTGGATCGAACAAGGCCCTACTTTGACGCCCTTCACCGAGAGGTAAAGCGGGTTTTCCGAACCGTGGAAGGCATCGAAAACCGATACTTCTACCCTGCCGACGGAAGCGAAGCTCCGGACGGAACCTACGGCCTTTTAGTCATTACCACCGACAAAGGCCTTGCCGGTGCTTACAATAAAAGCGTTATCAAGGAAGCCCAAAGGCTCATCAACGAGCATCCGGATACCAGGCTTTTCGTGGTGGGAGAATACGGACGGCGTTTTTTTACCAAACACCGATACCCGATTGAAAAAAACTTTTTCTACACCGCCCAAAACCCGACCATGGACAAAGCAAGGGAAATCAGCTCCATCCTTTTGGATTTGTTCGACAAAAAGGAGTTGGATAAGGTTTTTGTCGTATACAGCGATCTAAAAAGCAGCTTGACCACCAAGGCGGTATCGACTCGTCTTCTTCCCTTTCATCGAAGCGGTTCCGTACCTCATTCCCATAAGGAGGAGCCGGAAATATCCGCTCCCTTTGAGTTTACCCCTTCCGTGGAAGCGGTGGTGAACAACGTGGTCCGAATATGGCTGTCCGGCTTTATCTACAGCGCTTTGGTAGACAGCTTTTGCTGCGAGCAAAGCGCACGGATGACCGCCATGAGTATGGCCAACAAGAATGCGGAGAAAATCATTGAGTACCTAACCCTTCAATACAATCTGCTGCGTCAGGAGGCCATTACCGAAGAGATTACGGAAATCATCGCCGGTGCAAAAGCGCAAAAAAGAAAACATAGGAAGGAGATGCTTCAATCTTGAATACGGGAAAAATCGTACAGATATCCGATGCGGTTATCGACGTTGAATTTAAAGAAGGACAATTACCGAAAATCAAAGAAGCCCTTGTTGTGCGCGTACACGGAAAAGATCGCTTTATGGAGGTTGCCCAGCATGTAGGTCACAACACGGTCCGTTGCATTATGCTGGATGAGCTAAAGGATCTTGCCCGCAACATGGAGGTTCAAACCGTGGGAAGCGGCGTCCGCGTTCCCGTCGGGAAAAGCGTATTGGGTCGCATGTTCAACGTATTAGGCGAAACCATCGATGGAGGTCCCTCCATTTCCGAAAACGAAACCCGATGGGAAATCCATCGTAACCCGCCTGCTTTTAAGGAACAGCGGGTGGCAACGGAGGTTCTGGAAACCGGAATCAAGGTCATCGACCTTTTGGAGCCCTATCCCAAGGGAGGAAAGATCGGCCTTTTCGGCGGCGCGGGAGTAGGTAAAACGGTTTTGATTCAAGAATTGATCCACAACGTCGCCTTGAAGCACAACGGCTATTCCATTTTTACCGGCGTGGGAGAACGCAGCCGTGAAGGGAACGAGCTTTGGTTGGAAATGAAGGAGAGCGGCGTTTTGGATAAAACCGTTTTGGTTTTCGGCCAAATGAACGAATCTCCGGGGGTACGTATGCGGGTAGCCCTTACGGGTTTGACCATGGCGGAGTACTTACGAGACAACGAGCATAAGGACGTACTTCTTTTCATCGACAATATCTACCGGTTTGTGCAAGCGGGAAGCGAAGTATCCACGCTGTTAGGGCGTATGCCCTCGGCGGTAGGCTACCAGCCTACCTTAGCGGAGGAAATGGGAGCCCTTCAAGAGCGTATCACCTCCACCGAGAACGGATCCATCACCTCCGTACAGGCGGTTTATGTTCCGGCCGACGATTTGACGGACCCCGCCCCGGTCACTACCTTTACGCACTTGGATGCCACCACGGTGTTAAGCCGAAAAATAGCGGAGCAAGGAATCTACCCTGCCGTCGACCCCCTGCAGTCCGCATCCCGTATACTGGAACCGGACGTTGTGGGAAAAGAGCATTGTGTCATTGCAAGAAAGGTTCAAGAAATCCTTCAAAAGTATAACAAGCTGCAGGACATCATTGCCATTTTGGGTATCGACGAATTGAGCGATGACGATAAGGAGATTGTAACACGAGCCAGAAGGCTCCGGCGTTTCTTCTCCCAGCCCTTCCATGTGGCGGAAAGATTCTCGGGGCTTTCGGGAGTGTACGTGCCTTTGCATGAAACCTTAAGAGGATGCAAGGCCATTATCGAGGGCGAGATGGATTCTTATCCGGAAGCCGCCTTTTTCAATGTGGGAACCATTGACGATGTCGTGGAAAAAGCCAAAAGAATGGGGTATGAGAAAAAGTCATGAACACCTTTGAATTGAACATTCTGGCTTCCGACAAACCTTTTTTCAAGGGTCCTTGCGAATCCTTAATCGTACCGTCCTTGGACGGCAAATACGGGATATTGCCTCACCACAGCAATATGATTATTGCGGTGGTACCGGGAAAATTGGTTTACGTACCGCTAGGGCAGCCCAAGCAAGAGGTTGCCGTTTCCCACGGCCTTGCCAAGGTGGAAAACAACGAGGTGTTGGTTTTGGTGGATTCGGTAGAGCGTGTGGAAGACATCGACGCCCAACGTGCCATCCAGGCCATCAAGGCGGCAAGGGAAGCTCTTATGCAAAAAAGAAGCATAAGAGAATACCGCATCGCCCAAGACCAACTGGACCGAGCAATGAACAGGCTCCGATTAAAAGGTAAGACCGACTTTTTAAAAGACCGGGACAAAGAATAAAGGGCTACTTGTTTACGACGGCGATGCAAAAACCGTCCCAACCCTTGAGCCCCACCGTTTGGACGGCCGTTGCCGACAGGATCGGGTTTTGCGCCATATCGGATATGAATTGTCTTACTCCCTGAACTCTTTCATCCGTACTGTCCGCATTGCAAATTTCGCCGTTTCTTACCGTATTGTCACCGATTCCGTGGCAGGCCCTTCCATGACTTCGACGATCGTATCCACGCTTGCCCGCTTGAAATTTTCTCGGGCGATTTGTGCATACCTTTTATTCGCCTCCAAAGTAATGACACGGCCTTTAGGACCTGCGGCACGGGCAAACCATAGGGTGCTGTATCCGGCCAAGGTCCCGAATTCCAATATTCTTTTTGCATTCATTAATCGGGCAATGAGGTAAAGAAGCTTCCCCTGATTGGGGGCAACTTCGTGATGAGGAAGTCCGTTAAAACAGGCCGTTTAAACCGAATTCCCGTATAAATTTGTCAGCTAAACGTCAAATGCACAGGAGGATCGAATCGGATTAAAACGGCCTGATTTATTGAAAAATGATTTAATTGCCTTTTTTCCCGCAGCAGTTTTTGTACTTCTTTCCGCTTCCGCAGGGGCAAGGATCGTTTCTTCCTACTAAGAATTCTCGATTAAACGGAATTACGTTGGAGACTTTGCCGAAAGGTTCTTCATCATCCTCAAAGTCTTCATCGAACTCATCGTCGAATTCTTCATCCCAATATTCATCGTCTTCACCGTCCGAATCCTCGCCGAAGAAGCTAAAGAAGTCGTCGTCCAAATCGTACTCATCGTCTTCGACTCCGACCCAATCCTCCAAGCCGTAGATATCGTACTCGGAAATTACGGTAAGATCCTCGTTGTCCTTCAATTCCTCCAAGACTTCCTCTACGGGCCGCTCCAGCTGCTCTTCCACGAAGTCCAATTCGGCCAGTACTTCCATTACCTTTCCGTCATCGACGGCTTTGACAATGTCGTTTTCCAATCCTTTCGGGTGTATTAAGCAGCAAACACTCGGAAGCTCATCCCATACGGCGCTGTAGTCCGCTTTCAGCTTTCCGTTGAAAAGGGACTTAAAGTAGAATACAAGATGTTCCCTTGTAACCTTGCCTTCGTTGAGAAGAATAAGGAGGGAATACAACGCTTCGTCCCTTACGTATTCATCCAACGAAGAATCTTCAATAATGTTTTTTATCGGATCAAGATTGCCGTCGCAAACGGAAGCCAATATTCTTGCGTAATCGTCTGCAATGGCACTTCCAAATAATTCGATGCTTTGGTTATCCGGAAGGTAAGCAAGCTTCACCACGTATTCATACGCCTTAGACTCACGAAAGTAAGCAAGCAAATATACCGCCGGAATTTGGATGAGACGGTCCTTCTCCTTGGCAAGCTTTTTCGCGTTGCTCAATGTATATTCCATGATTTCAAGCAGCTCCGGAATGGCTTCTTCCCTATGCTCCATGGCATACTTGACCGCCTTTGTCGGGAAATTACCGTCAAATCGTTCGAACCCCTTAAATATTTTTAAATTCATTTTCGTTCTCCATTCTTTATCATAAAAAATACCGCAGGGCTTATTATACCT
>JAAYHZ010000150.1 GCA_012744235.1 Clostridiaceae bacterium | reverse complement strand
TTGGATGATACGGGAGGCAGCATTTCTCCGATGACCTCCGCGTCCTTTGGAAGGATTCTTCGAACGGGAGAGATCACCGGCAGCGTATGCTTGTACGCTTCTTCCACCGGAAGGTATTCTTTTTTCTTTAGGGAGATATACCCGTTGATCGTAAAGGGGTCGTCCCCCTGTTTTAACTCTCCGGCGTCCTCGATTCCGAATAACGGGTCGGCTCCCTTTGTTTGAAAACCGATAAGAACGCTTCCTTTTTCAACCCACTCGGATAATTTGAGAAAAGCTTTTTCCGATAAATCGGAATCCGTAAGTACTACGCATTTTTTCCCTTGAAGATCTCGGAGCAGTTCTTCTTCGGTACGGTATACGGAAGCGGCGATACCCAATTCGTCAAAAACCTCCTCCATATACGGGTTCCAATTGTTCGGATCGGAACCGTTCGAGACCCTTTTTTTTTCTTCGATCAGCAGAGCAACAGACATAATACTCCTCCTGTCGTGAGAGTTTTCATTTACTACCGGTTAAAAAAATTCTACCGGCTGCCATAGGGTATAGCAATACTTATTGATGAAAATTTCATTTTGCGAATATTGCAGTTTGTCAGTATTTTTTTCTTATAATTTTATATTCCGGCGGAAACAACGAGAAAAATCTTTTCATTATTTATATTATGGTGTATATTTATGCTTAAATTATTGATTAATCGGATGAAAACGATGATTTTTGATGGAAACGGTTACGAGTGCTGCCACAGCGATTATTGTCAAATAATAAAAAAGATAAAAATGTTCAGAATAAATATACATGTTCACAGAAATATGGTAAACTATAATCGTCGCTTTACTTTATATGGCTTTAGATTGTATTCATTATTGAAGAAAGGGTAAAAAAATGTCTTTCGGATGTTGTTTACCGTTAGGTTCTTTTGTTCCTCAAATTGAGGATAAAGAGAAGAATGCGCTTGATACGGTCACCGGTATTGAAAAAGGGCTGGCTTTATTAAAATCCAACGGATTTGATTTCGGTGAATTGACCGTCGGTGCCGTTGCCGGGTTGCCGGACGAGGAAACGTATCGACTTTCGGAGATTTTAGAAGAAAATTCTTATGAAATACCCGTGTTCAATAGTTTCATTCCTTCGCGTTTACCGTTAACAGGGAACCTTGTGGACCGAGACGAAATTGCAAAGTATTTGGATCTTGTCATGAGCCGTATCCGACGTCTGAATGGGAAGCTCATTATTTTCGGAAGCGGCGGTGCTCGAAGGATTCCCGACGGTTACCCGGTTGAAAAAGGAATGAGCCAATTAACGGATTTTTTAAAATTCTGCAATGAATACGGAGAAAAATATCGGCTGACGGTAGCGGTAGAGCCGTTGAACCGAAAAGAGTGCAACGTTATCAATACCGTAGCGGAGGGGCTTACGATTGTAAAGGACTTGAATCTGCCTCGTATCAAATTGTTAGCGGATACCTACCATATGTTCGAAGAAAGCGAATCTTTCGATATTATCGAGTATGCAGCCCATGAGCTGGTTCATGTTCATTTGTCCGATAGGAATCGCCTGTTCCCGAAAGAAACCAAGAAGAAGGTGTTGATTTTCTCCGATTAGCCCAAGTATTGGACAAGATTTGTTACAACGGTTATTTCTCGTTCGAGTGTAAAACCGATAACTTTGAAAAAAATAGCAAAGAGGCATTAGAATACATAAAGAAGATATGGGGATTTGACAATTAGAAGAGTTTTTCTAACGTTTTAGGCGTTTTAATCGCAAAAAATGGCTTTTTTCTAAGAAAAACATATAGTCATCGCTGTAATTGTGGTATAATGATTATGCGTTTTATCAATTCGCAACACAAAAAGAAACCACCACAATG
>JAAYHZ010000149.1 GCA_012744235.1 Clostridiaceae bacterium | reverse complement strand
GGTAATGCCTTGAATCTTGTACTTAATCAACGTTTTCTAAAACCCGGAGCAATACGTCAACTTATTGCCGACACTAAAAGATAACTAAGAAAAATGTACAACAATCTTCTGAAATCAAAAGAACCTTCGTAAGCCGCATTTCTCAAGGATTACAAAGGTTTTTTATATTCCGTAACTGTTAAAGTTAAGGTATTGATTATATCATAGTTTTGTAACTCGTTTCAAATGAATAAGAGATATGGAAATATGCAAAGCTGTTTTCAATGTGTAATGTTTCACGTGAAACATTTTTTATAAGCAACAAAAAAGGCTCTTTCGAGCCTCTTTGTTATATATCCAATCGTTGAACATTTTTCGCATATTTTTTAATGAAATCTCTTCTCGGTTCCACTTTCGTACCCATTAACGTTGAGAAGATTTCATCCGCCATTACCGCATCCTGAAGAGTCACTCGAAGGAAGGTTCTTGTTTCCGGATTCATTGTGGTATCCCACAATTGGTCCTTGCTCATTTCACCGAGACCTTTAAATCTTTGTACGGTATACTTTCCTTTTTCCCATCCTCTTTTGATCGTTTCTTCTTCGATTTCTTGCTCGGAAAATGCATAAAAGTATTGATCCGATTTGTCGCTCTTGTTAACCTTAAACAACGGAGGTTGTGCAATATATACATAACCGCCTTCCACTAGAGGCCGCATGTACCGAAACATAAAGGTTAATAACAACGTTCGAATATGGGAACCGTCTACGTCTGCATCCGCCATGATGACGACCTTGTGATATCTTAATTTATTTACGTCGAATTCTTCTCCAATGCCTGCACCTAAGGCGGTTATTACCGGTGAAAGCTTATCGTTGTAAATAACTTTATCAATCCGGGACTTTTCAACGTTCAGCATTTTCCCCCACAAAGGCAATATGGCTTGGAATCTTCGATCCCTTGCATTTTTTGCGGTTCCGCCTGCCGAGTCTCCTTCGACGATGTAAATTTCGCATAGGCGGGGATCTTTTTCGGTACAATCGGATAATTTTCCCGGCAATGATGAACTTTCAAGAACATTGTTTCTTCTTGTAAGATCTCTTGCTTTTCTTGCGGCTTCTCTTGCTTTAAACGATGCCAAGCATTTGTTAACGATAATCTTTGCATCTCTCGGGTTTTCTTCCATCAAAGCCGACAATTTCTCTTTTACTATGGATTCTACGATGCCTCTTACATCGCTATTTCCTAATTTGGACTTTGTCTGCCCCTCAAATTGAGGATTTACAAGCTTGACACTGACTACGGCCGTCAAACCTTCTCTTACATCCTCTCCGGAGAGACCGGGATCTTTTTCTTTGAGATATCCGTATTTTCGGGCATATTCGTTTATGACTTTCGTTATTGCCGACTTAAAACCTGTAATATGAGTTCCGCCTTCCATGGTGGCAATATTGTTTGCGTAACTGAATATATTCTCGCTGTACCCGTCGTTATATTGCATGGCGATTTCCACGATCTTATCGTCTTGCGCTCCTTCGAAATAGATGGGCGCACCGATTAAGGATTCTCTCATCCTGTCAATATACTCCACAAAGGAAACAATACCGCCGTCGTATTTTAATTCAACCTTTTGTTCTTGACCGGGTCTTTTGTCTTCAATGCTGAAATAGATGCCTTTATTTAAAAACGCCATTTCCCTGTATCTTGCCAGCATCAAATCAAAATCAAATTCCGTTTCTTCAAAAATGGTAGCATCCGGCTTAAATGTGGTTTTTGTTCCCGTAGCGTCCGTATCTCCGATGACTTTTAGAGGCGTCACCGTTTTTCCTCTTTCATAACGTTGATAGTATATGTGGCCGTCTCTGGAAACCTCCACTTCCAAGTACTCGGACAAAGCGTTAACAACGGATGCTCCTACTCCGTGCAATCCTCCGGATACGGTATAGGCACCGCTTCCAAACTTTCCGCCGGCATGAAGTATGGTATGAACAACTTCCACCGTAGGTATACCCATTTTATGGTGTATTCCTACCGGTATACCGGGACCGTTATCGATTACCGTGATACTGTTATCCTCATGAATAATGATATTGATTCGGTCGCATCGACCGGCCAACGCTTCGTCTACGCTGTTTGCAACAATTTCATATACTAAATGGTGAAGGCCTTTTATAGATGTGGAACCGATGTACATACCGGGTCTCTTTCTTACGGCCTCCAATCCTTCTAAAACATCAATATTACTTTCGTCATATTTCTTCGAATTCTTCAAATTGCCTTGCATACTGCCCCTTTCTATCCTTTCTACTCGCTTAACGGTTGTTCCAGCCTTTTAATTAGAGTTCCGGTAGATATGGGAGACAACACAACTTTGTATGTATTGTTGAATTCAATCAAAATGAAACTCTTCGGCATATCTTCGGTTACCGACTCAACCAAATCTTCCTCGGAAGCAATTTGCAAAAACTGCTTGGTAATTTTCGATACGGTGGTATTCTCTATGTCAAATATTCCGATAATTTTATTTATCGGAACGACGCGCTCTGCACCTAAATGTAAAAACATCGTATTTCCCTCTTTCCAATGGATAAAAAATTTTCCTTTTTATCTTCTATATCTACAACAGATATATTATACTATAATTTTACCCTTTTGCACAAATATATAGCGGATGCTGCCGTTATTGTTTTCCAAAATTTTTTCTTTGTCGGTACAAGTAATGATGATTTGGTTTTTTTGAAACTTTTCGACAATGGCTCTTTGTCTGCCGATATCCAATTCGGATAAAACGTCATCTAATAAAACCACCGGTTTTTCACCGCATTTTTTCTCCATAATATCGGCTTGGCACAATTTTAATGATAAGGCGGCTGTTCGGATTTGGCCTTGGGAACCGAATGTTCTTGCATCTTTTTCATTGATCCGTATTTCAATATCGTCTCGGTGCGGACCTACCAAACATACTTTTCGCAATAATTCTTTTTCCAACGATTCGTCCAGCTTTTGATTCATCGTTTCCTTTACATTATGATCATCAATCTTTTTACCCGAGAAAACGTAATTTAAATCGATTTCCTCCAGGCCGTTGGAAATATTTTTATGAATAGCGTACGTTTTTTCTTTCATTTCCCGTAATACGGACAATCGCTTGTCAATCACTTTGCTTCCGATATCCGCCATATAGTCGTTCAGTACATGGATATAGGTCTCTTTTTCCGAAGAATCCGCATCCGCTTTTAAACAAGAACTTTTTTGCTTCAACAATCGATTGTACTTTTGCAACAAATAGAAATATCCTTTGTCGACTTGACAGATGAACATATCCAAAAATCTACGTCTGCACTCCGGCCCGCCTTTGATGATATAAAGATCCTCCGGCGTAAATAGAATCGAAAGGAACCTTGTCATCAATTCGCCTACCTTATCCAAAACGATGTCGTTGTAGATAAAAGTCTTTCCTCTGTTGTCATATTTAATTTTTATGTTGCTGTCCATGTCGCGGAAGGAATAGTCCATGGAAATGACAAAAAAATCGTCATTGGTATCCATGTTGACCATTTCCTTAAAGTTAGACGTTCTCGGAGACTTCGCCGCCGAGCACATGAAAATGGACTCGAGAATATTTGTTTTCCCTTGTCCGTTTTTTCCATGTATGATGTTTATTCCGTTGTCGAACTCGACGGTCTGTTGAACGTAATTTCTAAAGTTCGTTAATGTCAGAGATTTAACTATCAACTATTTCACCGTTTTGCATATAAAGGGTTATTTCCTTACGGCTCCGATCAGATATATATAGTCATCTCCTTCAACCGGCGACAGGATACACGGGCCGACTTCCGTGTTGCACTTAAACAAAATTTCTTCGTCTTCCATCACTCTTAGGCAATCGGCAAAAAATACCGGGTTAAAAGCAATGTCAATATTCTCTCCTATAACATCGACCGGCAGCGTTTCATGGACATCTCCGAGGTGCGTGCTGATTGCAATGTTCAGCGTGCTGTCTTCGGTGGATATATCGATGGGATACTTCTTATCTTCGCTAGGTATAACGATTAACGTTCTTTCGATGGAATCTTGAAAGTTCGTTTTATTCAGTTTTATCGTCGTACCGAATTCTCTCGGGATAATCCCTCTATAATCCAAAAATTCTCCTTCCAGTAATCGTGAAACCAATTTAAAATTTTTAAATAAGAATTGAACTTGTTTTCGGCCGATATAGATTTTTACCTTCTCGTCTGCGTTTTCCAATATACGACTCAATTCCGTCATGGTCTTTCCGGGAACCACGGCACTGAATTCTTTGTATTTTTCGTCCACTACTTCTTTTCTTACCGCCATTCGGTAACTGTCGATTCCTACCGTCGTAACATAACCGTTCTTGACCTCCATATACAGCCCGGTTAAAATCGTTCGCGTCGTTTCTTGGCTGACGGAAAAAATCGTGCTTTTAATCAATTTTCCCAGCTTGTCCTGTTCAATTTCAAAGCATTCGGACTCTTCGACTTTCGGTATTTCCGGAAAAGCGTCCGACAGCAAGCCTTTAATGTTAAAAAGGCTGTTTTGGCATGAAATCTCCACGGTGTTGTTTTTGCTTCTTATACTCACGGTACCCATGGACAGTTTTCTTATGATTTCACTGAAAATCCTCACGTTGACCAAAACGAGACCGGTTTCTTCAATTTCCGCCGGCAAGCGATATTCGATGGCCATTTCCAGGTTGTTGGCTTCCAGGATAACACAATCTTCTTTTGCTTCTATTTTTACGCATTCTAAAACCGACAGTGTCGTTTTGACTGCCGCCGCTCTTTGTACAACTTGAATCGCTTTTTGCAAAACGGTACATTCGCATTTGAATTTCATTCCATCACCTTCCGTAATCATTGTACCGTGAAAAGGACTTCTTTTCAACCTTCCACTTTTATTCGGGCTTGATATTAAAGTCCTCCAGAATATCACGGACCGCTTTTTTCGTTTCCAAATTGGTTTCCAGATCGCTCCGAATTTTCTCTACGGCATGCATAACCGTAGTATGGTCTCTTCCGCCAAAGAAATTACCGATGGCAGCCAGCGAAGCATCCGTATACTGCTTGCATAGATACATGGCCAATTGCCGCGGATAAGCAACGTCTCTCGTTCTTTTTTTCGACAAGAGACTCTTTTTGTCCACGTCAAAATAACGGGATATGGCATCCAGAATGGTAGTTTCGTTGATATCCACCTTTTTTGCATTGGTGATAAACTCTTTTAAGGCTTCCAACGTAAACTCCTTTGTAATCACGGAATTGGTCAGCGTTGACAACGCAACCAGCTTCGTCAGCGCGCCTTCCAAATCCCTTATGTTGGATTGGATGTTATTTGCAAGCAAATAAATAATTTCGTCGTCTAAATTCAAATTCTCCTGTTCCGATTTTTGTCGAAGAATAGCGATTCGAATCTCCAAATCCGGTTTTTGTATGTCCGCGATCAGACCCTGTTCGAACCTTGTCCTTAAGCGTTCTTCTAAAGGATTCAAATCTTTCGGGGGTTTGTCGCTGGAGATGACGATTTGCTTGTTTAAATTATACAAATGATTAAATGTATGGAAAAAAGCTTCCTGTGTACGCTCCTTTCCGGCTAAAAATTGGATATCGTCAATCATCAATACATCGATGCTGCGGTATTTCCGTATAAATTTGTCGATGGTTCTGTCCGGCAACGAGTTGATATATTCGTTAGCAAAAGTTTCGGAATTGATGTACAGAACTTTCGCTTTTGCATCTCTACTGAGTATTTCATGTCCGATGGCTTGCATCAGATGCGTTTTACCTAAACCGGAACCTCCGTACATAAAAAAAGGATTGTACGCTTTTCCGGGCTGCTGAGAAACGGCTACGGAAGCGGCATATGCCAAGTCGTTGCTCGGTCCTACGACGAACTTATCGAAGGTATATTTCGGATTGAGCATAGACTGAGGCTCCCAATCATCCGAATCTTCTTGCCGAGATTCCGCCATATGATTGGTCAGCTCGTCTTTTAAGCAAAATGTCAGCTTGTAATTTTTGTAATCGGACAAATCAACGGCATTTTTAATTAAGTCATAAAATTTTTTGTAAATGATCTCCTTTATAAACTCATTCGAGACTTCAAAAACTATTTCATTATTGTTCATATACACCGGGTTGGCTGTCTTTATATATGTATTGAAGCTGAGCTCAGAAATGATGCTTTCTTTGATAGCCGGCAACGTTTTTGTTTGCCACACATTTCTAAATTCTTCAATATTTCCCTTATCGTAATACATTTGCCCCTCCCTAGCATAACTATTGTTCAAGTCGTATATCGTATGATAACAAATATCCGATCTCTATTCAATTCGCAAAATTGCATAATTTTATTAGGGTAGGCAGAAGTCTACATATGGTATTTAAAAAATTCGGGCATTGCTATATGTAGATAACTTTCGGTTTCATTTTTATCAGCAGACTTTCGGATACGTAATTCTTTGTGTAAAGTATCTAAAGGACGGGCATTTTTTTTCTTTTATTAGAATATAAATAGTAATTAGCATCATCATAAGGGTGTCGATAATGTGGATAACTTATTGCAAGCCTTTGGTAATGCATATTTTAACTCTGTATGATTATGTGAAGTATTTGTTTCGGTTATTCACATTTTGCACAATCGGATATCTTTTTGATACCGGTCGAATTTTATCCCCGGAAAAACCATCCACATGTTCACATAAAATTGTTGATAACCTTCATTATATTTTTTGAGAAAATAAGGCATAATGTTAATGGGATCATATTTGTGGTATATTTTTCATTTCCTTTGTTTTTACGTCGGGAAAGGATTGAAATAAAATATTTCTGCCGGTAGAATTGATTTATCTTTTTCGTAAACGAATTTGTTTGACACTATGCAGGGTATTCGTTATAATATGTAATGCTGTCGGGATACCGGCGGAATTTTGTCGAGCAAAAGTTTGAAAAAAGGGCAATAAGAGGGCCTTTTGTTATATTAAATATTTATTTATTAAGGAGGTGCTACCTTGAAGAGAACATTTCAACCTAAAAAAAGGCAGAGAAAAAAAGAACACGGATTTAGAAAGAGAATGAAGACCGCCAGCGGAAGAAAGGTGTTGAGAAGAAGAAGACAAAAGGGAAGAAAAGAGCTTTCGGCATAAGAACGAGATCATAAGAGGAATCAATTTGAAATGAAAAATACTCGTTCTCTGCAAAAAAATTATGAGTTTCAGAGAGTATATAGCAAAGGACAATTTTGTACCGGCAAATATCTTGTATTATATTATTTAAAAAACGCTTTTGATTTTAACAGATTGGGTATCTCTACCGGGAAGAAGATTGGCAAGAGCGTTGTTCGCAACAGAATGAAGCGAATTGTGAAGGAAAACTATCGTTTGATGGAAGACAAAATTCCGATTGGATACGACTTGGTGTTTATGGTTAGAAAGAGCGACGACCTTCCCGGGTTTTGGGATATAAAAAGGGAAATGAGGTATTTATTAAAAAAAGGTAATTTATTTGACATGGAGAAAGTTGATTGAAAGAATTTTTCATCGCAAGTATAAAGTTCTATCAGCAGTATATATCGCCTTTAAAAAAGCCGTCTTGCAGATTTATCCCTACTTGTTCACAATATGCCCTTGAGGCCATATCGAAATACGGTGTTTTTAAAGGTGTTTTCCTATCTATCAAAAGAATATTGAAATGTCACCCCTTTCATCCCGGAGGGTATGATCCTGTCAAGTAGAAAGGAACAGTATGGGAATTTGGAATGGAATATTAACCGGTTTAGGAGCACTTTTAAGATTTATATACGAGTATTTGGCTTTTGAGAATTACGGATTGGCCATCATCATTTTTACGATTTTGACCAAGCTTTTGTTGCTGCCTTTGACGATGAAGCAGATGAAATCCACATCGAAAATGCAAGAACTGCAGCCCGAATTGCAGAAGCTGCAGAAAATGTATGCTAACAACAAAGAAAAGTTAAACGAAGAAATGATGAAGCTTTATCAAAAGCATAATTATAATCCGGCTTCAGGATGTTTGCCTTTATTGATTCAATTTCCGATTTTGATTGCACTTTATCGGGTTTTGATTAAGCCCCTCACGTATATGTACAAAATACCCGAATACATTGCCGCAGGAATACCGGGAAAAGAGGCGGTCACCAAAGCGACCGAGACCATCGGAAAATTGGCGAATTTTGCGAATATTTCGACTACGGATTATTCCAATGAAATCGGTATTATTGAGTTTTTCTCAAAAAATCCGGGAGATTTAAGTAAAGTCAGCGATCTTCTCAGTCCGAACGAAGTTTTGAATATGAATTTCTTGGGATTGAACTTAGGTAAAAAACCCGTCTTAAACACATCCATGTTATTCGGTCCCGAAATGGGCACGTATTTGCCGCTGCTGATCATCCCGATCGTTGCTACGGTTTTGACTTTTTATTCCCAACGCATACAATTGGGAGCTACGCAGAAAAAAGCCGATACCGCCGGTTCGAAAGACGGTGCGGACAATATGCAGAATTCCTTAAAATGGATGGGCCCGATAATGACATTGTACTTTTCGTTCATATTGCCTGCAGGCATGGGTTTATACTGGATATCCACTTACGTACTCCAAATCGTTCAACAGCTGTTTGTGAATTATAAAATGGAACAAAAGCAAGCGGAAGCAAAGGGTAAAGTAATTGAGAAAAAAATGAGTCAAAAGAAAGAGAATATTATCGAGGGGAAAGGGATAGAAATCGAACAGAAGGAGGAAGATCAGAAAAAATGAATTCGGTAGAGAAAACTGGAAAAACGGTAAAAGAAGCAACTGATCTTGCTTTATCGGAACTTAACGTCAAAGAAGATGACGCCATTATAGAAGTATTGGATGAAGGAAATAAAGGAATTTTCGGATTATTCAACACTCGCATGGCGAAAGTCAAAGTAACCGTAAAAAAGAGAATCAGTCACGAAGGAAAGGAATTTTTACAAGCGCTTCTTAAGAAAATGGATTTGGAAGCACAAGTAGAGGTTCGAGAAAACGAGGACACCATCATATACAATATTATCAGCAAAGACGGCGGCGTCATTATCGGCAGAAGAGGAGAAACCTTGGATGCCATTCAATTCCTTACGGGATTGGTAGTAAACAAAAACAGCGAAATATATAAAAAGGTTATCGTAGATACGGAAAATTACAGAGAAAAAAGAAAACAACCGTTGTCCAATTTGGCCAACCGTTTGGCGAAGAAGGTTTACAGAACGGGGAAAAGCCATACCTTTGAACCGATGAATCCTTACGAAAGAAGAATCATTCACTATTCTTTGCAGAAAAATCCCTACGTAGAAACCTACAGCATAGGGGAAGAACCCAACCGAAGAGTAGTTATCAAGGTAAAGGAACATTAAAAGAAAAATCGCTTTTGGCTGTCTCAATCCTCGTTTTCATTCTTCTCGAGTGAAAACGAGGATTGCATGCCGTTATTAGAAACTTCATGTTTGAGGTATGAACATGCAAATATTTGACCGTGACACCATTGCCGCTATTTCCACTGCCGTCGTAAATAGCGGTATTTCAATTATACGTATTTCCGGAGACGACGCTTTTTCCATCGCGGACAAAATCTTTCGCGGCAAAACTAAAGTCAAGGACATGAAATCCCATACCGTTGCTTACGGTAAAATCGTTTCCGCCGAAGAGGAAGTTATCGACGAAGTGCTGCTTATAAAAATGGACGGACCGAAAACCTATACTCGAGAGGATACGGTGGAGATTAACTGCCACGGCGGCGTTGTAGTCACCAATAAAGTATTTCATGAAACGGTGAAAGCCGGCGCTCGGGTAGCGGAGCCGGGGGAGTTTACCAAAAGAGCTTTTTTGAACGGACGTATCGATTTATCGCAAGCGGAGGCGGTTATGGATTTGATTTCCGCCCAAACGGATGCGGCAAGAAGAATTGCCATAAGCCACATCGAAGGAAGACTGTCTCGTGCGGTGAAGGAAGTTAAAGACCGTATAGCAAACGTCAGCGCGGAAATCGAATATCATATCGAGTTTAACGACGACGATATGGAGCAATCCGTCATAGACAGGTTGATTTTAACTTTAGAGGAATGCGAGAGCTCCATAAAAAGGATTATGGATACCTACGATACCGGTAAAGTGCACAGGGAAGGAGTAAACGTGCTGATCGCAGGAAGGCCTAATACGGGAAAATCATCGTTGCTTAACGAGCTTTTAGGCAGCGACCGAGCGATTGTCACCGACATTCCCGGTACCACGAGGGACATTATTCAGGACTATGCCAATATCAAAGGGGTGTTTGTCAATCTATCCGACAGCGCCGGTATTCGCGATACCCAAGATATCATCGAAAAAATCGGTATCGAAAAAAGCTACGGAGCTGCGGAGAAAGCCGACCTGATTCTTTATATGGCGGATGTACGCAGCGAATGGAACGAAGACGATAAAGAGTTTTTCGAAAAATTTAACGATAAAAAGATTTTAGTGATATTAAATAAAATCGATTTGGCTTCCGAGGAAAAAGTAAAAGAAGGATCGGCTGTCATAGAAAAAGAAACCGGTCGAAAACCGGTGGCCGTATCGTTAAAAAGCGGCCAAGGGATCAATTTGTTGTACGAAAAATTGGAAGAATTGCTCCTTCCGGGGAAATTGGATACGAAAAACCAAACCGTCGTAACCAATGTTCGACATAAAAACATTTTGGAAACGGCTTATCAATACGTAAAAGATTCCATACGGGGATTAAAAGAAAATACCCCGGTGGACCTTGTTACCATCGACTTGAACGGAGCCGTGTATCGGTTGGGGCTGCTTACGGGAGAAACGGCATCCGACGACATTATAGATAGAATTTTTGCAAACTTTTGTGTAGGCAAATAATTTATTTTATTTCGAATCCGGTATGAAAAAAGGTGAAAAGATGACGTATATAGCAGGTGAATATGATGTAATCGTAATCGGTGCGGGACATGCGGGATGCGAAGCCGCGTTGGCCGCCGCAAGAATGGGATGCAGCACGGTGGTATTTGTTATGAACATGGACCGTATCGCCAATTTGCCCTGCAATCCCAGCATCGGCGGTACCGGAAAAGGCCATTTGGTGCGTGAAATTGACGCTCTAGGCGGACAAATGGCCAAAACCGCGGATAAAGCCATGATTCAATGCAAAATGTTGAATACCTCGAAAGGTCCTGCCGTGTATTCCTTACGGTCGCAAATCGATCGAGACAAATACAGACAGGAAATGAAGCTTGTGTTGGAAAAACAAGAAAACTTGGATATTCGGCAGCATGAGATTGTGGAAATCTTGTTTGATACCGACGAAAACCAAGAAAAATGCGTAAAAGGCGTGGTAACCAATTTGGGAACCGTGTATTACGGAAAATGCATTGTGGTTTGTACCGGTACCTATTTAAGATCTCGAATCATTATCGGAGATACGGTTTACGACGGAGGTCCGGACGGAGAATTTCCCGCCGCTCGATTATCCGCATGCTTGGTGAAAAACGGTCTTAAGCTGCTGCGGTTTAAAACCGGAACTCCGGCAAGAGTGAACAAAAGAACCATCGATTTTTCCGAATTGACGGAGCAGCCGGGAGACGACCGAGTGGTTCCATTTTCTTTTGAGAACGAGGAGTTGGAAATTGACCAAATATCTTGTTGGCTGACCCATACCAACGAGAAAACGCACCAAATCATCCGGGAAAATTTGCACCGGTCTCCCTTGTACAGCGGCGTAATCGAAGGAAAAGGCCCCAGGTATTGTCCTTCCATCGAGGATAAGATCGTAAAATTTCCGGATAAGGACCGTCACCACATTTTTATAGAACCCATGGGAAGAAATACGTACGAGATGTATTTGGCCGGTATGTCCTCTTCGCTCCCCGAAGACGTACAAGTGAGAATGGCGCGAACGGTGAAAGGCTTGGAGAACGTAAAGTTTACCCGATGCGGTTATGCCATCGAGTACGATTGCTTTGATCCTCTTCAGTTAAAACCCTCTTTGGAGTTCAAAAATGTCAAAGGACTTTTTTCCGCGGGACAAAGCAACGGAACCTCCGGTTACGAAGAAGCGGCGGCACAGGGTTTGATAGCAGGAATCAACAGCGCTTTGAAATTACAAGGAAGAGAACCTTTGGTTATTGACCGATCCCAAGGATATATCGGTGTTTTGATCGACGATTTGGTAACCAAAGGTGTTTCCGAGCCTTACCGGATGATGACCTCCAGGGCGGAGTATCGGCTTTTGTTAAGACAGGATAATGCGGATATGCGATTAACGGAAATCGGTTGGAAGGTGGGTTTGGTCGGCGACGAGCGTTACCAAGCTTTCTGCCATAAAAAAGAAATGATTGCACAAGAGATCGCAAGGGTGAAAAAAACTACGGTGCCTCCTTCGAAAGAGGTAAACGATCTGTTGATAAGCTATAACAGCACGCCCATATCCTCCGGATTCAAATTGGAGGATTTGATCAAAAGGCCCGAGCTGGACTATTTCAAATTGGAGCCCATTGATCCCGGAAGACAGCAGCTGCCTTATGCTGTGCAGGAGCAGGTCTCCATAGCCATTAAATACGAAGGATATATAGTCAAACAATTGATGCAGGCGGAGCAATTTAAAAAGCTGGAAAACCGAAAGATACCGGAAAACATAGATTACGGCAAGGTGGAAGGAATCCGAATCGAAGCAAGGGACATTTTATCCAAGGTAAGGCCGGTATCATTGGGGCAAGCCTCCCGTATATCCGGGGTGAATCCTGCGGATATCGCCGTTTTGCAAATTTATCTGGAGCAAACAAGAAGACGTCCTAAAGAAGAAAAGTCGGAACAGGATGATTGAGTAAAATGAACATAACCGAATTTGCCAAAATAATCAAATCGGGACCTGTACAGGATATAACCGAGGAGCAGATCGATAAATTGTACAGGCATATGAACATGGTCTTGGAAAAAAACCGCGTTATGAATTTGACGTCCATCGAGGACCCTTATGAGTTTGTCGTAAAACATATCTTGGATTCCTTGACGGCGGCGGAATACGTAAAGGATTGCCGGACAATCATCGACGTGGGCACCGGCGCCGGTTTTCCCGGAATGCCGTTGAAACTTCTTTATCCCGATAAAGAAGTAACCTTTTTGGATTCGACGGCGAAAAAGGTGGAATTCATTCGTGAATGCGGAAGCGCGTTATCCGTAGAACCTGCCCGATATGTCCACGGCCGTGCAGAGGATATCGGACATCTTCCGGAATACAGAGGAAAGTTCGATTGCGCCGTAGCCAGGGCGGTAGCTTCTTTGCCGGTTTTGGCGGAGTATTGCATTCCTCTTTTAAAAAAAGGCGGTATTTTTGTAGCGATGAAAAGCTCGAATGTGGATGAGGAGCTGGATTCTTGCAAAAACGCTCTTTCCGAGCTTCGGTCAACCTTTGTTCGCTGTGATCGGTTTTTCCTTCCGAACACGGATATTGCTCGCAGCATTGTTGTTTTTCAATTAACGGGAACCGTTCCGGAAAAATATCCGAGAAAAGCGGGACTCCCTTCCAAAAAACCTTTATAAAAAATTTAAAAATTTTTCTTTTTGAAAGAAGGAATTACCTCTTGCTTGTAGAAATTACAGATATTGTAAATCTTAAGCAAGAGGTGATTTTATGTTGGAAAACAGATTGACGGTACAAGCGGAAAAAAGAAAAAAGGATGACAACGACATTATCTATCTTCACTCGGATAAAATTATTCCGAATCCCTACCAGCCGAGAAAATTTTTCGACAACGAATCTTTGCGGGAATTAAGCAACTCCATAAAGACCTACGGCATTATACAGCCTTTGAGCGTCCGCAAGATAGGCAACGACAAGTACGAGCTTATCGCAGGGGAGAGAAGACTTCGTGCCGCCGGATTGGCCGGGGTGACAAAAATACCCTGCATGGTGGTAAATGTTGGAGACAACGATTCGGCGTTAATGGCGTTGATTGAAAACCTGCAGAGGGAAAACCTGAATTACATAGAGGAAGCCCAAGGATATTACCGCATTTTAAAAGAACATAACATGACCCAAGAAAGCTTAGCGGCTAAATTGGGAAAAAGCCAGTCCACCATTGCAAACAAACTTAGGCTTCTGAAGCTTTCGCCTATGGTAACGAAGATTTTGCTTGACAACAATTTGACGGAACGCCATGCCCGTTGTCTATTAAGACTACCGGATGATGAGTCCCGGCTTCAGGTGCTGAAAAAGATTTGCGAGGAGAACTTAAACGTAAAAAGGTCGGAGAATTTGGTAGAAAAAGTTCTTTCCGGATCCTCGGAGCCTCAGGCAGCCAAAAGCAAAGAGGATAAACGCAAAAAGGTGATTCAGGATATTCGCGTTTTTGTCAAAAGCGTGAAACAGGCCGTCAATGTTATGCTGCAGGCCGGAGTGAAAGCCAAAGCAGCACAATTCGACCGCGGAACCTATATTGAATTCATCATTCGAATTCCCAAGCAATAAAAAGCGAGAAAGAGAACCGAAAACAGATCCCATTTATTTTAAATAGGCGGTGCAAACAATGCTTGAAAAAAAATTATCCTTCATGGGCATCGGTAGAGTCTTGAAGAAAAAGAAAGACGGTTATATCGTCTATCTTCATCCGGATGAGATTTTAAAAAATCCGAATCAGCCTAGAAAAGTATTTGATACGAAAGCACTGACCGAGTTATCCGAATCCATACGTAACCACGGCGTCATACAGCCTGTGAACGTAAGAAAAAATAAGGAAGGAAAGTATGAGCTGATTACCGGGGAAAGGCGATTGCGAGCCGCCATTATGGCGGGCTTGGATCGAATACCCTGCGTGGTTATTGACGTGGACGAGCTTGACTCGGCGTTAATCGCATTGATAGAGAATTTGCAAAGAGAGGATTTGAACTGCATCGAAGAGGCGGAAGCATACGAACAGATCATGAAACGGTACAAAATGACCCAAGAAGAATTGGGCATGGAGATCGGGAAAAGCCAAGCGGCCATTGCTAACAAAATTCGGCTTCTTCGCCTATCTCCCATGGTGAAAACCGTTATTATGAACCATCATTTGTCGGAACGCCACGCCCGTTGCTTGCTGCAGATCGATAATGAAGAGGATCAATTGAAAATATTGAGGAAGGTTCGTGAAAACAACTTGAACGTCCAAGAAACCGAAATGCTGGTAAAGGACATGACACGAAATTTTGTGGCGGGACACAAAAAAGCGAACTTGAGAAAAAAAGAAAAAAGCGCGGTGATGGATATTCGTATTTTTGTCAATACGGTAAAACAAGCCATTGATATGATGGTGAAGTCCGGAATCGATGCGGAAACCATACAAACGGATAACGATGAATATTACGAATTTATCGTAAAAATACCGAAAACGTGATTCGTAAAAAACCGGTTTTCCTCCTCCAAAGGCGTTTTTAAGAGCAAACCGTCGATTTTGTATACAATTATTAAACAAAATGTAGTATAATAAGACGATACAGATTATAAGGCAAAACAAATTGAACGGAGTTTTTTTAAATGACAACCGAAGATATCAATAAAAATCAGCATATCATACCGGTAGATATAGAAGAAGAAATGAAGAAGTCCTTCATCGATTACGCCATGAGCGTTATTGTCGACAGGGCTTTGCCTGATATTCGCGACGGATTAAAACCGGTTCATCGAAGAATCCTGTACTCTATGTATCGATCCGGTCTTACTCCGGACAAGCCATACAGAAAATGTGCCACCACGGTAGGGGACGTTTTAGGAAGCTTTCACCCTCATGGAGATGCGGCTGCATACGACAGCTTGGTTCGAATGGCCCAAGATTTTTCTTTAAGGTATCCTTTGGTAGACGGACACGGTAACTTCGGTTCCAGAGACGGGGATCCTCCCGCCGCTATGCGTTACACCGAAGCCAAAATGCATAAAATCGCCATGGAAATGCTGGCGGATATTAATAAAGATACGGTTGATTTTCAACCGAACTTTGATGAACACGATTTTGAACCCGTGGTTCTGCCTTCTCGCGTTCCGAATTTGTTGATCAACGGATCCTCGGGCATTGCGGTAGGTATGGCTACGAACATTCCCCCTCATAATATAGGGGAAGTTATTGACGGTATTTGTGCTTTTATCGATAATCCCGATATTACCGTAGACGAATTGATGCAATATATCAAAGGGCCGGACTTTCCTACTTACGGAACCATTGTAGGCCTTCGAGGAATCAGAGAAGCGTACAGAACAGGAAAAGGCCGAATCATCGTCCGAGCAAATACGGAGATCGTGGAGGTCGGCAACAGACATAAAATTATTGTAAAGGACTTACCGTATCTGGTAAATAAAGCAAGATTAATCGTTAAAATCGCCGAGCTGGTCAAGGAAAAAAGAATTGACGGTATTGCCGATATCACCGACGAATCGGATCGCAAGGAAGAAATCCGCATTTCCATTACGTTAAAAAAAGATGCCAGCCCGAATATCGTTTTGAACCAATTGTACAAATACACACAAATGCAAGATGTATTCAGTGTAAACATGCTTGCATTGGCTCAGGACGAAAAAGGCAGGTTTGTACCTATTATTTTCAACTTAAAGGAAGCCATTTCTCATTACGTGGATCACCAGGTGGATGTCGTTCAAAGAAGAACGCGTTTTGATTTGGAAAAGGCGGAAGCGAGAGCCCACATTTTAGAAGGCTTGCTTCGCGCGTTGGATATTATCGATGAGATCATTGCTACCATTCGTTCTTCGTCTACGACGGCCGTGGCGAAAACCCGTTTGATCGAAAATTTCGGGTTTACCGAAATCCAAGCCCAGCATATCGTGGATATGAGGTTAGGACAACTGACCGGTTTGGAAAGAGAAAAGCTGCAAAAAGAGTATGCGGAATTGGAGGAAAAAATCGATTATTACAGAAGGGTTTTAGCCGATATTCATATGGTTCACGGAATCATTAAAGAAGAATTGCTTGAAATGAAGAAAAAGTACGGCGATGAAAGAAGAACTCGCATCGAAATAGCCGAAGATAACGACATTAATATCGAAGACTTGATCGAAGAAGAAGAAAACGTAATCACCATTACGAATTTCGGGTATATTAAACGATTGCCTTGCGATACGTATAAGAGCCAAAGAAGGGGCGGAAAAGGGGTTGTCGGCCTGTCCACCCGAGAAGAGGATTATGTGGTTAATTTGTTTACCACCTCAACCCACGATTATATTCTCTTCTTTACCAATAAAGGCCGCATGTTCCGCTTAAAGGCATACGTTATACCGGAGGCCGGAAGACAAGCAAAAGGAACCGCAATCGTCAATTTGCTGGAATTGAACAGTGACGAACGGATAGAGACCACGATACCCGTTCGGGACTATAGCGACGGAAAGTACTTGATGTTTGTCACCAAAAAGGGTCTTGTTAAGAAAACGGCCTTTTCCGAGTACGACAGCATTCGTACAAGCGGTCTTGCAGCCATCACCCTAAGAGAAGACGATGAGCTTATCAGTGTACGTCTTACCGACGGTAACGACGATATTATACTGGTTACCAAAAACGGCATGGCCATACGCTTTAGCGAAAACGATGCCCGGCCGACGGGCAGAACCGCCCAAGGCGTAAAGGGAATCACGCTGGACGATGACGACGAAGTAATCGGAATGGGTGTGGTTTGGGAAAACAGTACGCTGCTTCTTGTTACGGAAAACGGATTCGGTAAAAGAACCGACCCGAAAGAATATACGACCATTAAGCGGGGAGGAAAAGGGGTAAGAACGTATAAGATTACCGAAAAAACCGGAAAAGTCGTGGGAATGAAGATGGTGGACGAAGAAGACGACGCCATCATGATCACGAAAGACGGTACCGTGATTCGTGTTCCGGTCAAGGAAATC
>JAAYHZ010000019.1 GCA_012744235.1 Clostridiaceae bacterium | reverse complement strand
GCCTATGGTCGCAAGCGTTTATGCCGCGAAAGCTGTTGACAATGAGTTACATGGCATGTTAGGCTGATAGCCGGGCATCATCCACCTTCTATGAAGCCCATCCCTGTTACTGTCACAAGGGGACAAGAGTGAGGATGTAGGGAATCCGGAAGGAGGAATTTTGAATGAACTTTGTAAACCCGCCTGCAGAATCGCCTCAAAATGTAACTCATAAAACATTTTACAGCGAAGTGTTAAATCATGAATTAGGCTATAATATTTATCTTCCGCCCGAGTACAAAAAATGCGACGAAAAATATCCGGTTGCATACCACATTCACGGATGCTGTCAGGGTTTTCTATGGGCGGCAATATGGCGTTTTATTATGCCGTTAAGCATCCCGAATTGTTCGGTTCCGTAACCGCTTACGCCGGAACTTACCACCATCTTTATCACAAAGAATACCGTACTGTAGGTGTTGCACCGGAAAAAGCCGGGGAATTATATGAGGATATGCTGAGAGAAAAATGGTATATGGAGGAAAACAATATTCTATGCTTGGTACGGCAAAACGCGGATAAAATTCGTGGCAAACTAAAAATTGATTTACATATCGGCACAGCGGACATATTATTCTGCGATAATGAAATTTTACATTTATATCTGGAATCGTTAAATATCCCGCATGAGTACAAGATCTTTGCGGAAATCGGTCACGACTTGGAAAAAATATTATAGAACGATTTCAAACATTGAAAAAATGCAAAAAAAGCAGTAAGATAGGGTTATTGCCTTATGGGAAACCATATCCGTATGCGTTTTCACGGGCAAAAGAAAATATGCCGGTATTCAATTAGAGGGTGAACAAAATGATTCTCGCAATTGTTAAAGCTCCATGCAAGGTTTGAGGATACTGTATGGAGCAATAAGCCGTTTTAGGCTGTAATCCTCAGACTTTGCATACTTGGTTTAATGTAAAAAAATCAAAGGAGCAAAGTCGATATGAAAAACAGAATACACGAGTTAAAGAATTTTTATATTTTATGGAGCACACAAGGGCTATCTCAGCTTGGCAGCACAATAACGAGCTTCGCGTTGATGCTTTGGTTGTACCGGTCGACCGGGTCGGCGCTGCAAACGGCACTTTTATCCATTTGCTCATACGTTCCGTATATCCTGATGAGCATTTTCGCCGGAGCGCTATCCGACAAGTGGAACAAGAAAAAGACGATGTTAGTCTGTGATATCCTCGCAGCTTGCTGTACGGTATCGGTATTTATTCTTTTAAAGGTCGGGTTACTTCGTGCTTGGCATTTGTATTTTCTAAATGCAGTAAACGGTCTGATGAATACGGTGCAAAGGCCGGCAAGCGAAGTCGCTATTACGCTGATTACCCCTAAAAAGTATTATCAGAAGACGAGTGCCTTGCAATCCTTTTCAGGATCGCTTATCACTATTCTTCACCCTATGCTCGCTACATCTCTTTATGCAATCGGCGGTATGGATATAGTTATAGCAGTGGATTTAACCGCATTTTTTATTGCTCTTATTGCTTTACTGTTGTTTGTGTATATTCCGCCGGTGAATGTAGATGAAGCGGGAGAAAAGGAAACGCTGTTAGCGTCTGCAAAGGCAGGTCTTAAATGTTTGAATCAAAACAGACCGGTCCTAGTTCTGATATTGTTTTTGGCCGGAGTCAATCTGGTTGCATCCGCTTTCGATGCGGCGCTTCCGGCGTTCATCCTGCCAAGAGAAAACGGCGGAGAGTCGGTTCTGGGAATCGTCTCCTCCTTTGCGGGTATCGCCATGCTTGTCGGAAGTTTAATAGCATCTGACCTGCCGCCGCCTAAAGACCGGATACGACTCATCGTAATAACGATGCTATTCTCACTGACAACAGACAATTTCCTGATGCCATTGACAAGAACGCCGATTACTTGGTGTATTGCCCAAATACTCGGATATTTGCCTGTCCCGCTGATGAGCACCGGCCTGGATGTTATAGTGAGATCTACGATACCTACGGAGATGCAAGGCAGGGTTTATTCCTGTCGAAACACGCTTCAGTTTTTCACGATCCCTATTGGCTTTTTCTTTGGCGGCTGGATGGTGGATGCAATCTGCGAACCTTTCATGGAACGTGTATCTTCGGAAAGCATTCCGGCCACCCTGTTTGGTCACGGAAAGGGCTCCGGGGCAGGCATGATGATATTCCTCCTTGGATTATTAGGAATGGGGATATGTCTCGTTTTCGGAGGAATTCTTAAAAAATATAAGTTCATAGAGTCGGAATAATTTTAAAATGTAAGAAATAAAGCTCCTCATTGCCGATATATTTGTCGGTTGCGGGGAGCTTTTTTCTATTGCCAATTTTCGACGGTCGGTTGTATTACGATGGCTTCCTTAATAAACTATCTTATTTGCTTAAACCACATATAATTATTTGCAACCTTACGGAAGCCGACCGATTCATTTAATGCCAGTGCCGGGTCCATTTCATCCGAGTCGAGTCCTGCATGGGTAACATACACCGCCGAACAGCCGAGCATTAAGAGTCTACTCATTCCTTCCGGCAAAAGGCTTCTTCCGATTCCCTTTCTTAAATGATCAAAATGCACTGCATAAGGTTCAAACATACCCACTTTGCAAATACTGTCGTACCAAGCCGTACAGAAGCCGGCAATATCTCCGTTCGGAGCGACTGCAATCAGATCCAGCTCCTGTCGATAATTAAGCGCATGTTTCATAAAGTATTTATATTTATCGGCTGTTATCTCGTTTCCGGCGAGCTTGTTCAACTCGGCACGCTTTTGTATCTCCTCTTCCGTTTCGATACTCTTTATCGTATATCCGAAAGGTAGCTGTGCTTTCGGAATCGGTTCTTGAAGATCTCTTTTCCCATAATAATTGAATATTTTACTCTTGCGGTAACCTTTGCTTTCGGCGATGAATTCGCCTTCTTTATCGCAATCGAAAATATATAGACAGTTTACAATCTTTTCGTTCGCATTTTTTAATCTTTCTTCTTCGGACCACTCGATGATGTCATTCTGTAGCTCTTTATATTGGTAATGACAAACAAAATCCACCGCACCCTCATTCATCCAAGCAAAGGCAAGAATCCGACCGTTATCATCATACCATAGTCTTGCCCCGTGAACACCGTCGGGCGACTCATCATAAATATATCGCCAATAATCTAGATCCGAGGGACTTGGGTACATTTGCCAATTGCTGTTTGTATAATTCTCTCTTATCAGATTCTGCATTCGTAAAAAATCGTCTTCATGATTAAATGACCTTACTCTGATCATACGGTTACTCCTTTTTGAATGTTATTTTAAATCTGTTCGGCAACTGATTTATCGCACGATGAATAAGCT
>JAAYHZ010000148.1 GCA_012744235.1 Clostridiaceae bacterium | reverse complement strand
TCTGTATACAGAGGGTGTAACCCTCGTCAATTCACGAAAAGCACGCTGGAACGTGTTTAAAGAATTGTATCCGACTTTTTCCGCGATCCGAGAAACCGCTTCATCCGTGTTTTTCAGAAGATACATGGCCACTTGGATACGCGTTAAGCTCAGTTTCTTTTTATAGGACATGTTGAAATATTTCTTCATGATGCGGTCAAAATGCCTGGGACTGATATTGAATTTTTCCGCAACGTCTTCCATCCGAATGTCCTTTGCATAATTGTATTCGAAAAAGGCGCCGATGGAATAAATCAATTTGAGTTCGCTTTCTTCGATATGATTTTTTTCTTCCGGCTTTTCCTTCGGTTCAAATCCCGGAAGAAGAATGCGAAAGATTTCCGTCAATAGCAGCACGAACAGACAACGGATGCTGTCCCGACTGTTGAATTCATTGTTTTTAAATTCCCATTGAATTTTTTCCACGTAAGAAAACAAAAGCTTGGCATCGTGAATCACAACAGGCTTCAGATCCAAAGGACGGCCGATCTTCTTTTCCATCTCGGCTTCATCGAACAGAAAAAGAATATGGTAAGGTCTTACGTAGGAACGAGAATCGGTGGAAAGATAGTGAGAGCAAAAGCGCGGTGTGTAGGAAACGGAATATTCTTTGAGTAAAAAGACATCCTCATCGATATGCATCACGCCTTCTCCTTTTGCAAACAAGCAAATTTCATGAAAGGCATGGCTGTGGTTTACCGCAAACCTTTTAACGGGCTCGTCCGTGAAAAATATGTTTTCCAAATAGATTTCAAAAGGTACGTCGTAAATGGAAAGATAAAGAACCGTATCATGCTCGCTTCTATCGATATACCTTAACAGAAATCGACTATCCATTTCATTATTATTTCCCATATCGCACCTGCCGGGAAACGAGATATACTTACATATCTTCGTTTCTTTGTTTAACCTATATCCATATTACCATATTTACAGGCTAAAATCAGCCGGCGGGATCGAATGGGAAACATATTCAACACGGAAAACTAGAATTTTATATTCTTCCTTGCATAATTCCATAGGTGAAGCACAAGATTTCGGTTTAAGTAAAGGGTGAATAGGACAAGTATGCCGGCGGCAACAATTTGCCAATAGATGTTTAATGTATAGTAGACAAAAAGTGTAATCATTAAAAGCAGTAAGCTCGGTATCAGTTTCGGAAAATCGATTTTTAAGTTGATAATATTTCCCACGGATTTGATTCTTATAAAATACAGTACGGCGAAGGAGATCATATTGGATAGGGCAACACCCCATATGGAAAACAGAGGGATCAGAACAAAGGACAAGACCACATTGCACAATGCCGATATCATGGTGGTAATTAAAGCTATCTTCGTTTTCATGGATGCCGTATAAACGGCACCTAAAAAGGTCGCTAAAGAATTAAAGGAGCTTCCGATCATCAATAAAGGAACAAATATCCAAGCATCCTTGTATTCTCCCCCTATGGTCAGCAAGTTATAGATTTTAATGGCCGGCAGCAAGCATGCCGTCATGGAAACGGTAAAGACGGTGAAGGAGGTTAGGCCTCTATTGAAGAATTCGTCTCTGTCCTCCGCTTCGAATTCGGTAATGACATTTTCTATCCAAGCTTTAAGGAAGATGGAATTTATGAGGATAATTAAATTCGGAAATTTATAGGTGACCGCCAAGATTCCGTTATCCGACGCATCATGGAATGAGATTAATATGTATTTTCCCAATAGACCGATCACCCACCAAGCAATTTGAGTCGGTATTAACGGTAAACCGAACTTCAATTGCTTTTTGATTTCTTCTTTTGATATTTTTTTTAAATCGATGTATTGCCAAATTTTCGTTCTTAAAGCCATAAGAATAGAAATGACCAAAGAACCGGCAATGGAAGAAATCAGCAAGGATTCTCCGCCTAATCCCGGTCCAATAAGCAAGAAAATATTTAGAATCGCATTCACTGCCGCAAAAATGAAATCGGACAAGGCATATTCCACCGTTCTATGAAGGCCTCGAACGACCTGCTGCAAAAATATACCCAAATAAGTGGCTAGAAAATAGACAAAAAACAAGAAGACATATTGAAATTTCAGAAAAATCCCAATGGGAAAATACAATATGGCAAAAACCGAAAGGCCGAATACAAATACGGCTAATGCATTGGTAAAGGTTTTACTCCTGTCATCCCGAGTTTCATCCGTCATTAAAAAACGAAATACCGACTCCGTAACTTGCATGGTGAATATGGGGGCTATCAAAGGAAGTGCGCTCATGAGTATATCGACGGTACCGTAATCGGCCGAGGATAAATAAGCAGTATAGATGGGAAGAAGAATAAACCCCAAGATTTTTGAAGCAAAATTCCCCATGAAGTATATAATGGTTGTTTTTATGACTCTATCGTTTCTATCCATAAACTTTACCTGTTCCTTATAACCGAACGAACCCTGTTGTATAGATTGTACAATTTTTCATAGAGTTCAAACCCGCTGCAATATAAAGAAGCCAAATCGTCTAACGACTTCGTATCCGATTTTAAATCCTCAATCAGTTCTTCATAAAACACCGGTTTAATCGGATTATACGGGTATTGTACCGTCCAATAATCGCTGCATTCTTTCTCTTCCGGCACTACCCTGTTCTCCGTCTTTAACTTATGGAGGATGGCATCTCCCGCCTCGGTTAACGCAATCACCATGGATACTCCTTCTTTATCCTTCCGATATCCGGGTCCCCAATAATCTCCGATTCGAATATCCGCCGATGAAGCGATTCGAAACTTGCATTCGTAACAAGATTCCATGCAGCAATTACGTAAGTGAAAAAAGCGATAAAAACCCGACTTGTCCCGAAACCGAATATCGGGATGAAAGCCGTATCCGTAGCGTTCGGAGCCTTCCTTTAGGTACTTCTCCCAAAGATACCGGCTCGGTACTCCGTAGCATATGAGGTCTATCAATACGTATTGTTCTCGCTTGTTTTTCGACTTTAGCAAAAGATCAAGCC
>JAAYHZ010000147.1 GCA_012744235.1 Clostridiaceae bacterium | reverse complement strand
TTTCGATCCGGTTTGCTTCTTCCCGATTTGGAGGGAGTCGACACGCCGGAGGATCAAGTTCGCATCGCTTTGATGAAAGCCGGTATCGGTCCTCATGAAAACTATACCATGGAAAGGTTTGAGGTTGTAAGGCACGGAGAACCATGATTGAAGCTTTGTACTATGTAAAAAAAGAAGACAAGCGTGTTTTGTGCACCTTATGTCCTCACGGCTGCAGAATTGAACCGGGCGAATACGGTTTTTGCATGGCTCGAAAGAACATAGGAGGAGTTTTGTATTCCGAAAACTACGGGAAAATCTCTTCCTTGGCATTGGATCCTATCGAGAAAAAGCCTTTCAATCGATTCATGCCCGGATCCTATGTCTTGTCTTTTGGAATGTTCGGCTGCAATATGAATTGTCCTTTTTGCCAGAATTACAGAATATCCAGGACAAGACCCCCGGTAGAAACCATGACGGCTGAGGACATCGTTCAAATTGCGGAAAATACCAAATCAAGAGGCAATATCGGTGTAGCGTATACATACAACGAACCGCTGATAGGATATGAATTTGTTCTTGATTGCTGCAAAAAAGTCAAAGAATCCGGAATGAAAAACATCTTGGTATCCAACGGATTCCTTTCTTCAAAGCCTCTGGAGGAATTAATACCTTACGTGGATGCCGCCAATATCGATCTTAAGTGTTACGACCAAAAGACATACAAGGATACGATAGGAGGAGAGCTTAAGGTCGTTAAAAACACCGTCAAAAAGATGTTTCAAGCCGGTGTCCATGTGGAGGTAACCATGCTTATCGTGCCGGATGTAAACGACCGACCGGAGGAATTTGAGGAGGCGACGGAATTTTTGGCCGAATTGTCTTGCGAAATACCGTTGCATATTTCTCGATACTTTCCGGCCCGTATGTACGATAAGCCTCCGACGGATATACGATTGATGGATCGGCTGAAAAAAATAGCGGAAAGACGTTTGCGTTATGTTTATTTGGGAAATGTATAGCTTCGTTTTCCTGCCGCTATAATTGAGGTGTTTAGTAAGAGTTTACCCATTTTCTGCATATACTTTAAAAGAACAATGGATTCGAATAAAGGACAATCGGTAACATAAAAAATAGTTGGCAGTACCCGTGAATATGATATAATTCATTAATGCCTAATGACATTAATGAATTGATTTTACAGTGCAGGTAATCAACCAATTCATACCTTGAAAGGATATAGAATGATGATCAAGTGTTCTATTTGCAAGAAAAACATTGCAGTAGTATTCATAACAAAAATAATTAACGGAAAACAGATCCAACAGGGTCTGTGTATTTCCTGTGCAAAAAAACAAGGTATCAAACCTATCAATGATATATTGGAACAAACCGGGTTGTCGGAAGAAGATTTGGATAAGATGAACTCGGATATTATGGATAAAATGATGGAAGGTATGGACATCGAGGAAATGGACGAATTAGGAGAATCCATCGGCGATTTTGCCGATATATCTTCCCGACAAAACGACGAAGCTCCCAATCCCATTATGAGCTTGTTCAATCGTTTTTTCCCGAATCCCAAATCGGATCAGGATGATGATAAGGATAATTACGACCCGGATACCCGTATAGAGGAGGACAGCCGTGTCCAAAAGGATTACGGAAGGCCGAACCGGAAAAATCAGCGCAAGAACGAAAAGCAAAAAGTGAAAACAAAGAACTTAGACAGCTTCGCTACGGATTTAACGGCAAAAGCGCGGGCAAACCAAGTGGACCGTGTCATTGGTCGTACCCGCGAAATTAACCGTGCCATTCAGATTTTAAATCGACGTAACAAGAATAATTTGTGTCTGATCGGTGAGCCCGGCGTGGGGAAAACCGCCATTGCGGAAGGGCTGGCTGTGAAAATTGCAAACGGCGAGGTTCCGCCTAAAATGCGAAACGCCCGCATATACCAATTGGATATGACAGGGATTGTGGCGGGAACCCATTTCCGCGGTCAATTTGAAGCCCGTATGAAAGGAATTCTTCAAGAAGCGAAGGCTCTAGGTAACGTAATATTGGTTATCGATGAAATCCACAACATTATGGGAGCGGGAGACGCGGAAGGCGCCATGAATGCCGCGAATATTTTAAAACCCGCGTTGGCCAAAGGGGAAATCCAGGTAATCGGAGCCACCACTTTGGATGAATACCGCAAGCACATCGAAAAGGATTCTGCGTTAGAAAGAAGATTCCAACCCATCCTTGTGGAAGAACCGAGTGTCGATGAAGCCATCGAAATCGTCATGGGTATCAAGGATTACTACGAGGATTACCATAAAGTTAAGATCGACCGTTAAATCGTGGAAGCCGCCGTGATATTATCCGATCGGTATATTACCGACCGCTTTTTGCCCGATAAAGCCATCGACCTGATCGACGAAGCCGGTTCGAAAGCCAACTTGGAAAATCCGTATATTGCACGGGAAATCGAACTGATGGAGAAAATCGAGGAAATCGAAGAGGAAAACGAAAATAATATTATCGACGGTATCGTACAGGATTATGAAAAAGCGGCCAAATTAAGAGCCCTTCGGATCAGCTTGGAGGAAGAGCTGAAAGAAAATCGTAAGAAGATCGTAAATTATAAACTGCAGGTAGAAGATATTGCCGCCGTTATCGAAGCGTGGACGAATATTCCGGTTCAAAAAATTACGGAAGTGGAAGCGGCAAAATTGTTAAAGCTGGAAGAAAACCTGCACAAGCGAATTATCAGCCAAGAAAAAGCGGTCGGCACCGTGGCAAAGGCCATTCGAAGAAACCGCTCCGGCTTGAAGCGCAAAAAAAGGCCGACCTCCTTTATCTTCGTTGGTCCTACCGGCGTAGGAAAAACCGAATTGGTCAAGGCTTTGACTCAAGAATTGTTCGGAAGCGAAGAAAATATGATCCGCTTGGATATGAGCGAGTTTATGGAGAAGCATACCGTGTCGAAACTGATCGGTTCTCCTCCGGGATACGTAGGGTATGACGACGGCGGTCAATTGACCGAAAGAATCCGAAGAAGACCCTATTCGGTGGTCTTGATGGATGAAATCGAAAAAGCGCACCCGGATGTGTTCAATATTTTACTGCAAATCATGGAAGACGGGCGGCTTACCGACAGCCACGGCAGAACCGTTTCCTTTGAAAACACCGTTTTGATTATGACCTCCAATGCCGGTACCACGTTAAAATCGAAGGGAATCGGCTTTACGGCGGACCAAACCGAATCCTTGGAAAACAGCGTGAAAGAAGCGTTGAAGGAAATATTCCGTCCGGAATTTTTAAACCGTGTGGACGATGTGGTAATCTTTACCGAATTGAGTAAAGACGATATCAAGAGGATTGCCGTCCTTATGCTTAATGATTTGTCGAAGGATTTGGCCGAGAAACATGTTCGATTGTTATATGCGGACGATGTAATCGAATTTTTGGCGGAAAAGGGCTACAACAGGCAGTACGGTGCACGACCTTTGAGAAGAGCCGTTCAAACCTATGTGGAAGATCTTTTAAGCGATCTTTACTTAAGAGGAAAGCTGAAGGCTTACGATACGGCACGATTATTTGTTAACGACGGGAATTTGGATATTCACATTACCCAAGGACGGGAAGAGTGAATAACGACAAAGAATAGACTGCTGTGAACGAGGTGTAATTATGGGAGCTCCGATTTTTGAAGAGGTTTTGGAAAAACTGAAGATCGACAACATCAAGCCGGAAGATTGGTCCGTGTTATGGGAAGAATCCCAAAGCCGTTTCTCGCCGGATGCGGACTTTTTGCAAAAAGAATATATCTTAGAGCAGAACAATTATCTGCATTTGATCGATGAAGTCGTGGATATGATTCTTCAGGTGGTAGAGAAGATGAGAAGCGACGAGTATTTGGCCCGTTTTGCTTTTCATATGAACTACATTATCTTTGAGACCGAGAAAAAATCGGTCTATACCTTGGAACCCTGGCCGAATCTAAGAAATTATTTAGGGGACCTTTGCGGCGGCTTTGACGCCATCGTGTACATATCCGGTATTCGGTTGATAAAGAAGAAGTTCGAAGATAGAGGTATCGGCCGGGAAATACTGGAGCATACGCTGTTTGATTTAATGGAAAAGTTTTACCGATACCACGACGCCTACGGCATCTGGTATGTGGATTGCCAAGGCTGGATGTGCCGGATTTTCAAGGGCGTCTTTATTAACATCGGCCGGCTTCAGTACGAATTCCGAACCAATCACGGTCTGAAGGTGTATCGACACAAAACCTTAGGCAAAACCGTGGCGTTCTTCACCAGCCCCCAAAAGATTCGAACAGACGGTTTAATGGACGGAACCAACGGCATTACCGACGAGAATGCTTTTGAAACGATTTTTGAAGAAGACGAAAAGATTGTAAAGGGAAATCCCATCATACCCACGGGATATGTAAGCGAAAAGGTTATTACCTTACCTAAAAGCGAATGGGAGCTTGCGTTGGATGAAGGGGATCAAATGCTCAACATCCATATACCCCGAAGAGGCCGTATGCCCTTTGAAGAAATCGAATATTCCTTAAAATCGGCCATTCCTTTTTACAACAAGCATTTCCCCGAGGTTCCGATCAAAGCTTTCTTTTGCAGCTCCTGGCTTTTGGGAAATTGCTTGGAAAAGCTATTGGACGAAAACTCCAATATCATTCGTTTTCAAAGAGAATTTTACTTGGCTCCTCAAAGATCGAACGAAGGCTCCGCCATCTTTTTCGTATTCGGGAGAAGCGACTACCGACAGCTTGTTCCGAAAACCACATTGGAAAAGAAAATATTCGAATCCAAAGAAAAAGGTTATCATTTGTATAACGGAATCGGATTCATTCTGTTCGAGGACATGCCTCGTTTAGGAGAACAACAGTATAGAAAACGTTTTATTGAGATCTAATCGGAATAAACCCTCGTAAGCCTTCATATGCTTTAGCATGAAGAAGAAGGAATATAATCGAGAACGAGCAATCGAATATGCAAGAAAATGGGCTTACGGGAGAAACAAGCAATATTATGCATTCGATCGTTTAGGAGGCGATTGTACCAATTTTATCTCCCAATGTCTGTATGCCGGCTCCGGGGTCATGAACTATACCCCGGTCTACGGCTGGTATTACATCAATTTAAACAACCGAAGCCCCTCTTGGACCGGCGTCGAATTTTTATACCAATTCCTGACGACGAACAAAGGCCCGGGTCCTTTGGGGGAGTTGTCCGACATGTTCCATGTGGAGCCCGGAGACATCATACAGCTTCAATTTCCGGGTATGAATCGATTTTCCCATTCGTTAATGATCAATGACATAAAAAGACCTGTCCGTGAGTCGTCCGTTTTTGTGACCACTCACGACAGGGATTGTTTTCATTATCCGCTCAGCGAATATGTTTATGCGAATGCTCGATTCATCAAAATTACAGGCGTGCAATGGTAAGAATTCTTACGACCTGTAACTGGCATTAATCTTGATATAGTCGTAGGAAAAATCGCAAGTCCAAACTCGGTCGCCGAATTTGCCTGCGTTTAATTTGACCGAGAGAGTAACCTCGTCCTGCTTTAATATTTCCAAAGCCTTGTCTTCATCAAAGGGGACGGCAGCCCCGGCTTTGCAGACCGGCAGGTCTCCGATAAATATATCCACCCGTTCCGGATCGAATTCCGCTTCACTGTAACCTAAAGCGGTTATAATACGTCCCCAATTGGCATCTTGGCCGAAAATGGCCGTTTTCACCAAAGGCGATTTGGCAATGGCAAAAGCCGCCGCCTTGGCGTCTTGGGCCGTTTTCGCTCCGCTTACCTTAATTTCCACAAGCTTTGTGGCACCTTCACCGTCCTTGACGATCATTTTAGATAATTCGGTGCATACGTATAGAAAAGCTTGATAAAAAAGATTGTAAGCTTTTGAACCTTCGTCAATTTTTTCGTTTTCCGCCAATCCGTTGGCCAGCGCAATCACCATGTCGCAAACGCTGGTATCGCCGTCTACGGATATTCGGTTAAAGGTTTTTTCGGTACAAGTCGTTAAAATCTTTTGAAGTACGCTTTTTGATACATTGGCGTCCGTGGTTATGACACCGATCATGGTAGCCATGTTCGGATGAATCATACCGCTGCCTTTCGCCATACCGCCGATGGTAACGGTTTTCCCGTTGATTTCCGTTTGTACCGAGACTTCCTTCGGGTAAGTGTCGGTAGTCATAATAGCACGGGCAGCTTCCGGACCGCCTTCCGGATGCATGTTGTTAATCAATTCCTCCAAAGCCGGTTTTATTTTTTCCATATCCAAAGGCTTGCCGATAACACCGGTGGAGCCCACTAAAATATCCTCCGGCTCCAAATCCATCATTTCCGCTACGGTAGACGCAATTTCCAAAGCGTCTTCGTACCCCTTCGGCCCTACACATGCATTGGCATTTCCGCTGTTTATCACCACCGCACTGGCATATCCGTTTTTTATATGATTCATTGTCAATTGCAATGAATGGCCTTTAACCTTATTTTGAGTGAATACTCCTGCTGCAACGGCCGTATCTTCGGAACATACAATTGACAAATCCGGTTGATTGTCTTTTTTGATTCCGCTTGCGACTCCTGTCGCAAAATAGCCTATAGGAGCAGTTACACCGCCCTGAACTAATTTCATCTTATACACCACCTCAATTTCATATAAATAATTATACATGAAAACTAATTCATATTCAATTATGATAGCGTCAATATACATTCGGAAATATAAAGAGAGAGTTCACCCTTATGATAAGATTAAATCTTGTCTGTATCATATATCATTTCCATCAATTTTTCCACATTTGTTTTTTTAATTGATTATTACACATCACCCCTATTCAAGAATTCATGAA